>NZ_JAWJTI010000016.1:0-75426 GCF_032911525.1 Stenotrophomonas veracruzanensis | reverse complement strand
GCGCCATGGATGGCGCCATCGAGCCCCCATGGATGGGTTTACGGCGTGTCCTGCAGGCCCATACCGCCCCGCCCAACCAGCAGAAATCCAGCACCGCTTCTGCCGTTGATGTTGCCGTTGCTTCGGCGGGTGCAGGGCTGCAAGCCCTGCCGGAAACCCTCACCCCGCCGGGGTGCCGGCACCGTGCAGGTAATCCAGACTCACCTGCAGCAGCGCACGCAGACCCACGTCCAGCGCCTTCTCATCCAGCAGGAACTTCGGCGAATGGTTCGCCGGCGCCGTCGCCGGGTCGATGCCCACGCTGGTGGAGCCGACGAAGAAGAACATGCCCGGTACCTCCTTCGCGTACAGCGAGAAATCCTCCGCGCCCATCTGCAGCGGCGGCTCGTAGACGTTGTCCTTGCCCACCACCGCCTGCAGGCTCGGCAGCATCTTCGCGGTCAATGCCGGGTTGTTCACCGTGGCCGGGTTGCCATCGGCCTCGTAGATCTCGGTCACCGCCTTGGCACCATGCGCGGCGGCGGTGTGCTCGGCCACATTCCGCAGGTCGGCGAAGATCTGTTGGCGCATGCCTTCATCGAAAGTGCGGATGGTGCCGACCATCTCCACTTCATCGGGAATGATGTTGTAGCGGATGCCGCCGTTGATCGCACCGAAGGTGAGCACTGCCGGCTGCTTGGACAGGTTGGCGCGACGGCTGACGATGGTCTGCGCGGTGCCAACCAGATCGGCAGTGGCGACGATCGGATCAACCCCGTTCCACGGCGCCGAGCCATGCGTCTGGCGGCCGATCACCTTGATGCCGAAACGATCGGACGCCGCCATCAGCGGGCCACCGCGAACGGCGATCTGCCCGGCCTGCACGCTGGAGAACACATGCAGGCCAAACACTGCTTCCGGCTTGAAGTCGGCAAACAGGCCCTCTTTCAGCATCAGCGCAGCGCCGCCCTCCTCCGGTGGCGGTGCACCTTCTTCGGACGGCTGGAAGATCAGCATCACCTGGCCCGGCAGATCCTTCTTCATCGCCACCAGTGCTTCGGCCACGCCCAGCAGAGTGGCGGTGTGCGCGTCGTGGCCGCAGGCGTGCATCACGCCCACGGTCTGCCCGCGGTACTGCGCGGTGGCCTTTGACGCAAACGGCAGGCCGGTCTGCTCGGTCACCGGCAGCGCGTCCATGTCGGCGCGCAGGGCGATCTTCGGCCCCGGCTTGCCGCCCTCGATGATCGCCACCACGCCGTGATGGGCGATGCCGGTCTTCGGCTTCAGTCCCATCGCACGCAGGCGCTTGGCCACCTCGGCCGAGGTGCGCTCCTCGCGGTTGGACAGCTCCGGGTGTTGATGAAAGTCACGGCGCCATTCGACCACCTTGGCCTGCAGGCGCTGCGCGGCAGCGGTCACCTCGGGGCGTTGCCCGTCCTGGGCGTGGGCGAGGGCCGGCAGGGCCAGCAGCAGGGCGGACAGCAGCAGCGAACGGCGCATCGCGATCTCCACAACAAAGGGGGTTCCGGCTGAATGTAGGGCAACACCGCCGCCACGGGAACCTCCGGCGCCGGATCCGGTCTTAGCGCCCGTCCCATCCGTCATGCAGGAAACGTGATGTGGCACAGGTATGCTTTGCGCATTGCCCCCGGCGTCCCGCCCGGTCCAGCCCTCTCGGAGTCCTCGTAATGTCACGTGTTTGGAAGATCGTGCTGCTGGTCGTGGCAGTGCTGGTACTGGCCGTGGTCGGCCTGCGCGTCGTCGGTGGCGGCAAGGACAAGGCTGGAAAACCCGCAGCGGGTGCGCGCCAGGGCGGTGAAGATCCGGATGCCGGCCCGGTGCCGGTGACCGTGGTCGATGCGACACGCCAGGACGTGCCGGTGTATGCCAGCGCGCTGGGCACGGTGACCGCGATGAATACCGTCACCGTCAGCCCGCAGGTCGGCGGCCAGCTGATGAGCCTGAATTTCCGCGAAGGCCAGGAAGTGAAGCAGGGGGATGTGCTGGCGGTGATCGATCCGCGCACCGCGCAGGCCAGCTATGACCAGGCCGCCGCGGCCAAGCGCCAGAACGAAGCCCTGCTGGCCACCGCGCGCTCCAACTTCCAGCGCTCGAACGCGCCGGAGTATCGCCAGTACGTCGCCAAGACCGATCTTGATACACAGCGAAACCAAGTGGCACAGTACGAAAGCGCAGTCGCGGCGAACGAGGCCAGCATGCGCTCGGCGCAGGTGCAGCTGCAGTACACCAAGGTCACCGCACCGATCTCCGGCATCGCCGGCATCCGTGCCGTCGATGCAGGCAACGTCGTCAACGCCGGCACCGCACTGGTCACCCTGACCCAGATCCATCCAATCCACGTGCTGTTCAACCTGCCCGAGCGCCAGCTCGGCGACGTGCGCCAGGCGCAGGCCGCCGGCACGGTGCCGGTGGCCGCGCTGGACCGTGCCGATTCGCACGTGCTGTCAGGTGATGGCAAGCTCGATGTGGTCGACAACCTGATCAGCGCCGACAGCGGCACGTTCAAGGCGCGCGCGATCTTCGACAACACCGACAACGGCCTGTGGCCGGGCCAGTTCGTCAACGTGCGCATGCAGCTGCGCACGATCGCCGGTGGTGTGGTCATCCCGACCCAGGCGGTGCTGCGTGGCCCGGACGGCGAGTACGTCTACGTCGTGCAGGGCGACAACACGGTAAAGATGCAGACCGTGCGCAGCGGTGTGGAAGTGGGCGACAGCCAGGTGCAGATCGCCGAAGGCCTGAAGGGCGGCGAGCGGGTGGTCAGTGAAGGCCAGTTCCGCCTGAAGCCGGGCAGCAAGGTCAACGCGCTGAAGCCTGGCGAGACCCCGGCCGCGCCGACCGAGGCCGAACTGAAGGCCGCCGAACAGAAGAACGCGGGCGGCGGTGGCCGTCGCGGTGGTGGCCCGCGCTGAGCGCAGGCCACTGATCTCCCTCGCGCCGGCGAACCTGCCGGCGCCGACATTGAAGTGCCAGCAAGGATCAGTCCGTGGGCTTTTCGACGATCTTCATCCGCCGTCCCATCGCCACCTCGCTGTTGATGGCGGGCCTGTTGCTGCTGGGCATCCTGGGTTACCGCAAGCTGCCGGTGTCGGCGCTGCCGGAAATCGATGCGCCCAGCCTGGTGGTCACCACCCAGTACCCTGGCGCCAACGCCACCACCATGGCGTCGCTGGTCACCACGCCGCTGGAGCGCCAGTTCGGGCAGATCTCCGGGCTGGAACTGATGACCTCCGACTCGTCGGCCGGGTTGTCGACGATCATCCTGCAGTTCTCGATGGACCGCGACATCGACATCGCCGCACAGGACGTGCAGGCGGCGATCCGCCAGGCCACCCTGCCCTCGTCGCTGCCCTACCAGCCTGTCTACAACCGGGTGAATCCGGCCGACGCAGCCATCGTCACCCTGAAACTGACCTCTGACACGCGCCCGCTGCGCGACGTCAACAATTACGCCGACTCGATCCTGGCCCAGCGCCTGTCGCAGGTGCAGGGCGTGGGCCTGGTCTCGATCGCCGGCAACGTGCGCCCGGCCGTGCGCATCCAGGTCAATCCGGCGCAGCTGTCGAACATGGGCCTGACCCTGGAGCAGCTGCGCAGCGCGCTGACCCAGGCCAACGTCAATGCGCCGAAGGGGTCGTTGAACGGCAAGACCCAGTCCTACAGCATCGGCACCAACGACCAGCTGGCCAGCGCCGCGGAGTATCGCGACACCATCATCAGCTACAAGAACGGTCGCCCGGTGCGACTGTCGGACGTGGCCGAGGTGATCGATGGCGTGGAGAACGATCAGCTGGCCGCCTGGGCCGATGGCAAGCCGGCCGTACTGCTGGAAGTGCGCCGCCAGCCCGGTGCCAACATCGTGCAGACCGTCGAGCGCATCCGCGCGATCCTGCCGCAGCTGCAGGGCGTGCTGCCGGCCGACGTGCACCTGGAAATCTTCAACGACCGCACCGAGACCATCCGCGCCTCGGTGCATGAAGTGCAGTTCACCCTGATCCTCACCATCGGCCTGGTAGTGGCGGTGATCTTCGTGTTCCTGCGCCGGCTGTGGGCCACGATCATTCCCTCGGTGGCGGTGCCGCTGTCGCTGGCCGGCACCTTCGCGGTGATGGCCTTTGCCGGCATGTCGCTGGACAACCTGTCGCTGATGGCGCTGGTGGTGGCCACCGGCTTCGTGGTCGACGATGCGATCGTGATGATCGAGAACATCGTGCGCTACATCGAGCAGGGCAAGAGTGGCAAGGAAGCAGCCGAGATCGGCGCGCGCCAGATCGGCTTCACTGTGCTGTCGCTGACGGTCTCGCTGGTGGCGGTGTTCCTGCCGCTGCTGCTGATGCCTGGCGTCACCGGCCGCCTGTTCCACGAGTTCGCCTGGGTGCTGAGCATCGCCGTGGTGCTGTCGATGCTGATCTCGCTGACGCTCACCCCGATGATGTGCGCCTACCTGCTCAAGCCCGACGCCCTGCCCGAGGGTGAGGACGCGCACGAACGCGCGGCCGCCGCCGGCAAGCAGAACCTGTGGACGCGCACCGTGGGCCTGTACGAGCACAGCCTGGACTGGGTGCTGGGCCACCAGCGACTGACCCTGGTTGTGGCTGGCGCCGCACTGGTGCTGACCGTGCTGCTGTATGTGCTGATTCCCAAGGGCCTGCTGCCCGAGCAGGACACCGGCCTGATCACCGGCGTGGTGCAGGCCGACCAGAACATCGCCTTCCCGCAGATGGAGCAGCGCACCAAACAGGTCGCCGAAGCGCTGCGCCACGATCCGGATGTGACGGGCGTTTCGGCCTTCATCGGTGCCGGCAGCATGAACCCCACGCTCAACCAGGGCCAGCTGTCGATCGTGCTGAAGGAGCGCAGCCAGCGCGATGGCCTGGACGAGATCCTGCCGCGCCTGCAGAAGGCCGTGGCCGGCATTCCCGGCGTGGCGCTGTACCTGAAGCCGGTGCAGGACGTGACCCTGGATACCCGCGTGGCCGCCACCGAGTACCAGTACTCGCTGTCGGACGTGGATTCGGCAACGGTGGCGACCCAGGCCACGCGCCTGACCGAAGCGCTGCGCAAGCGTCCGGAACTGGCCGACGTGGACAACAACCTGTCCAACCAGGGCCGCGCCCTGGAGCTGAACATCGACCGCGACAAGGCCAGCGTGCTGGGCGTGCCGATGCAGACCATCGACGACACGCTCTACGATGCGTTCGGCCAGCGCCAGATCTCGACCATCTTCACCGAACTCAACCAGTACCGCGTGGTACTGGAAGTGGCACCGGAGTTCCGCACCAGCACGGCGCTGATGGAGCAGTTGGCGGTGGCGTCCAACGGTGCCGGCGCATTGACCGGCACCAACGCCACCAGCTTCGGCCAGGTCACCTCGTCGAACTCGTCGACCGCCACCGGCATCGGCGCGCAGAACACAGGCATCACCGTCGGCGCCGGCAACATCATCCCGCTGTCGGCACTGGCCGAAGGCAAGGTCAGCAGTGCGCCGCTGCTGGTCAGCCACCAGCAGCAGCTGCCGGCGGTGACGGTCTCGTTCAACGTCGCGCCCGGCTATTCGCTGTCCGATGCGGTACGTGCCATCCAGGAAACCAAGGACAGCCTGGACATGCCGGCCCATCTGCATGCCGAATTCATCGGCAAGGCCGCCGAGTTCACCGGCAGCCAGACCGACGTGGTGTGGCTGCTGCTGGCCTCGCTGGTGGTGATCTACATCGTTTTGGGCGTGCTGTACGAGAGCTACATCCACCCGATCACGATCATCTCCACGCTGCCGCCGGCGGGTGTCGGCGCGCTGCTGGCGCTGATGCTGTGCGGCCTGAGCCTGTCGGTGGACGGCATCGTCGGCATCGT
Organism: Stenotrophomonas veracruzanensis; assembly: GCF_032911525.1. Taxonomy (NCBI): domain Bacteria; kingdom Pseudomonadati; phylum Pseudomonadota; class Gammaproteobacteria; order Lysobacterales; family Lysobacteraceae; genus Stenotrophomonas; species Stenotrophomonas veracruzanensis. The sequence continues at coordinate 69,576 of NZ_JAWJTI010000016.1, read as the reverse complement.
GCTGCTGATCGGCATCGTCAAGAAGAACGGCATCATGATGGTGGACTTCGCGATCGAGGCGCGCCGCGCCGGTGCCAACGCGCATGAAGCGATCCGCCGCGCCTGCCTGCTGCGCTTCCGCCCGATCATGATGACTACCGCTGCGGCAATGCTCGGCGCGCTGCCGCTGGCGCTGGGCACCGGCATCGGCTCGGAGCTGCGCCGCCCGCTGGGTATCGCCATCGTCGGCGGCCTGCTGCTGTCGCAGCTGGTGACCCTGTACACCACGCCGGTGATCTACCTGTACATGGAACGCTTCTCCGAATGGCTTGCCCGCCGCCGCGAGCAGCGCGCGCTGCGCAACGGTTCGCTGCAGGAGCCGCAGGCATGATCCACGCCCCGCTGCTGCGGTGGGCCGCACGATGAACCTGTCCGGCCCCTTCATCCGCCGCCCGATCGGCACCGCGCTGCTGGCCATCGGCCTGTTCATGGTCGGCCTGATCTGCTACCTGCGCCTGGGCGTATCGGCACTGCCGAACATCGAGATCCCGGTGATCTTCGTGCATGCCAGCCAGTCCGGTGCCGATGCGGCGACCATGGCCTCCACGGTCACCGCACCGCTGGAACGCCATCTCGGCCAGCTGCCGGGCATCGACCGCATGCGCTCGTCGAGCTCGGAAGGCAGCTCGCTGGTGTTCATGATCTTCCAGAGCGGCCACAACATCGATTCGGCGGCACTGGACGTCCAGACGGCGATCAACTCGGCACAGGCCGACCTGCCCTCGGGCATGGGCTCGCCGATGTACCAGAAGGCGAACCCGAACGACGATCCGGTGATCGCCATCGCGCTGACCTCGCAGACGCAGTCGGCCGACGAGCTGTACAACGTCGCAGACTCGCTGCTGGCACAGCGCATCCGCCAGATCAGCGGCGTCGCCTCGGTCGATATCGCCGGTGCGTCGACGCCGGCGGTACGCGTGGACGTCAACCTGCGCCTGATGAACGCACTGGGCCTGACCGCCGATGACCTGCGCAATGCCGTGCGGGCGGCCAACGTGACCTCGCCCACCGGCTTCCTCAGCGATGGCAACACCACCACCGCGATCATCGCCAACGATTCGGTGGCACGCGCCGCCGACTTCGCCGACCTGGTGGTCAAGACCCAGGGCGACGGCCGGGTGATCCGACTGAAGGACATCGCCAACGTCTACGACGGCCAGCAGGACGCCTACCAGGCCGCATGGTTCGACCACAAACCAGCCGTGGTGATGTACGTGTTCACCCGCGCCGGCGCCAACATCGTGGAGACCGTGGACCGGGTCAAGGCGCAGATCCCGACCCTGCGCGATTATCTGCAACCCGGCACCACGATGACGCCGTACTTCGACCGTACGCCGACCATCCGCTCGTCGCTGCACGAGGTGCAGATCACCCTGCTGATCAGCCTGGCGATGGTGGTGCTGACCATGGCGCTGTTCCTGCGCCGGCTGGCACCGACGCTGATCGCTGCGGTGACCGTACCGCTGTCGCTGGCCGGTGCCGCGCTGGTCATGTACGTGATGGGCTTTACCCTGAACAACCTGAGCCTGCTGGCGCTGGTGATCGCGATCGGCTTCGTGGTCGACGATGCGATCGTGGTGATCGAGAACATCATGCGCCACCTCGACGAGGGCATGCCGCGCATGCAGGCGGCGCTGACCGGCGCGCGCGAGATCGGCTTCACCATTGTCTCGATCACCGCCTCGCTGGTGGCGGTGTTCATTCCGCTGCTGTTCGCCAGCGGCATGATGGGCGCGTTCTTCCGCGAGTTCACCGTCACTCTGGTGGCGGCCATCGTGGTCTCGATGATCGTCTCGCTTACGTTGACCCCGGCGCTGTGCAGCCGCTTCCTCAGCGCCCACGACCACAGCGCGCCGCCGTCGCGCTTCGGCCGCTGGCTGGATGCCGGCCACGAGCGCATGCTGCGCATCTACACCGTGTTCCTGGACTTCTCGCTGCGCCACGCGCTGCTGCTGTCGCTGACGCCGCTGATCCTGATCGGCGTCACCATCTTCCTGTTCGGGGCGGTGAAGAAGGGCGCGTTCCCGCCGCAGGACACCGGCCTGATCTGGGGCCGCGCCAACTCCAGTGCGACGGTGTCCTTCGAGGACATGGTCGCCCGCCAGCGCCGCATCACCGACATGCTGATGGCCGACCCAGCGGTGAAAACCGTGGGTGTGCGCCTGGGCAGCGGCCGCCAGGGCTCCAGCGCGCAGTTCAACATCGAGCTGAAGTCGCGCAGCGACGGCCGCCGCGAAACCACCGCGCATGCACTGGCGCGGTTGAGTGCCAAGGCCGACCGCTACCCTGACCTGCAGCTGCGCCTGCGCGCGATCCAGGATCTGCCCAGCAACGATGGCGGTGGTTCCAGCCAGGGCGCGCAGTACCGCATTTCGCTGCAGGGTAATGATCTGGCCGCACTGCAGGAATGGTTGCCCAAGCTGCAGACAGAGCTGAAGAAGAACCCGAAACTGCGTGACGTCGGCACCGACGTGGACAATGCAGGCCTGCGCCAGAACATCCAGATCGACCGCGCCAAAGCCGCGCGCCTGGGCATCACGGTCGGCGCCATCGACGGTGCGTTGTACGGTGCGTTCGGCCAGCGCCAGATCTCCACCATCTATTCGGACATCAACCAGTACAGCGTGGTGGTCAATGCGCTGCCTTCGCAGACCGCCACCCCGGCGGCACTGGATGAGGTGTACGTGCGTGCGCGCAACGGCGACATGGTGCCGATCACCGCGGTGGCCACCCAGGTCCCGGGGCTGGCACCGTCTCAGATCACCCACGAAAACCAATACACGACGATGGACCTCAGCTACAACCTGGCTCCGAACGTGAGCATGGGTGAGGCCAAGGCAATCATCGACGCGACGGTGGCCGGCATGCGCATGCCCGGCGACATCCGCCTGGCCGACGACGCGGGCTTCGGCTTCAACTCCGATCCCAGCGACATGCTGATCCTGGTGTTCGCCGCGATCCTGACCGTGTACCTGGTGCTGGGCATGCTCTACGAGAGCCTGATCCATCCAGTCACCATCCTGTCCACACTGCCGGCGGCGGGCGTCGGTGCGTTGCTGGCGTTGTTTGGCACCAACACCGAGCTGTCGGTGATCTCGATGATCGCCCTGGTACTGCTGATCGGCATCGTCAAGAAGAACGCGATCATGATGATCGACTTCGCGCTGGTCGCGCAGCGCGAGCATGGCCTGGCACCACGCGATGCTGCGCGCGAGGCCAGCATCGTGCGCTTCCGCCCGATCATGATGACCACGATGGTGGCGATCCTGGCGGCGGTGCCGCTGGCGATCGGCCTGGGTGAAGGGTCCGAACTGCGTCGCCCGCTGGGCATCGCGATGATCGGCGGCCTGCTGTTCTCGCAGAGCCTGACCCTGCTCAGCACGCCGGCGCTGTACGTGATCTTCTCCTGCCTGGCCGAGCGCTGGCGGGCGCGTCGCGCGCGCAAGCGCGAAGCGAAGCTGCTCAAGCGCGCACAGCGGGCGTAGAAGGGCCCATCACGCATGGCGTGGTTCTACGGGTAGAGCCGGGCGCTGGCCGGCTTTCTCCTTACCGCGAATCTGCCGGCCAGCGGCCGGCACTACCGTGGGTGCGGACGGTGGGTGCAGACCGTTGGTCCGCACTCCATATTTCACGCGCAGCCCGCAATAATGGTGGAAGACCCTTCCACCGAGCCTGCATGTCCGCCCGCGAATCCCGCCTCAGCCGCCTCTGGGCCCACGAAAAGGCCAGTTACGGCCTGCGTGTGTTCATCGCCCTGACCGCAGCGCTTGCCGTGTGCTGGCAGCTGGATGCGCTCACCGCCCTGCCCGGCGTGTTCCTCGGCATCATCGCCAGCGCCATCGCCGAGACCGATGACAACTGGTGGGGCCGTACCAAGGCGGTATTGCTGTCGCTGCTGTGCTTCTGCCTCGCCGCCGCCTCGGTGATCTGGCTGTTCCCCTGGCCATGGATCTTCATCGGTGCGCTGGCGCTGTCCACGTTCGGGCTGACCCTGCTGGGTGCGCTCGGCGAGCGCTATGCGTCGATCGCCCAGGCCACCGTAACGCTGGCGATCTACACCATGATCGGGCTGGAGCAGCATGGCGCCAGCGACCTGCACAGCGCGCTGGACGCGGTCAGCCATCTGCTGGCCGGTGCGGTCTGGTACGGCCTGCTGTCGATCCTGTGGACCGCACTGTTCGCCAACCGTCCGGTTCGCGAACGCGTGGCGCGCCTGTACGTTGAACTGGGCCGCTACCTGCAGTTGAAGGCAACACTGTTCGAGCCGGTGCGCGAGGCCGATCTGCAACGTCGCCAGCTCGACCTGGCCGAGCAGAACCGGCGCGTGGTCGGTGCATTGAACGAGGCCAAGGCCGCGATTCTCGCCCGCTTCGGCCGCTCCGGACGGCCCGGCGTGAACTCCGGCCTGTACCTGCGCCTCTATTACATGGCACAGGATTTCCACGAGCGTGCCAGCTCCTCGCACTACCCGTACGGTGCGCTGGTCGATGCCTTCTTCCACAGCGATGTGCTGTACCGCTGCCAGCGCCTGCTCGACCTGCAGGGCCAGGCCTGCGCGCGGCTGGGCGAGGCGATCCGCCTGCGCCGTCCGTTCGTGTATGGCGAAAGCAACCAGCAGGCCGGACGCGACCTGGCCGATGCGCTCGCCTACCTGCGCGACCAGCAGCGGCCGCAGTGGCAGCGACTGCTTGGCTCGCTGGACCTGCTGGTGCACAACCTGCGCAGCATCGAGCGCCGCCTGCTGGATGCGGAGCGCTCCGAAGCCAGCTTGGACAACGTCGATACGCGCCTGCGCGACAGCAACCCGCACACCCTGCGCGAGATGGGCGTGCGCGTGCGCCAGCAGCTCACGCCCGGATCGGTCCTGTTCCGCCACGGCCTGCGCATGGCATTGGCGCTGATCGCCGGTTTCGCGGCGATCCGGCTGTTCAATGCCCAGAACGGCTCATGGGTGCTGCTGACCATCGTATTCGTGTGCCGCCCCAACTTCGGTGCCACCCGCCAGCGCCTGGCGCAACGCATCGTCGGCACCGTGGCCGGCCTGGTACTGACCTGGGCGCTGCTGCAGCTGTTCCCGCAACTGCACGTGCAACTGCTCATCGCGCTGCTGTCGGCGCTGTTGTTCTTCTTCACCCGCACCGACCGCTATCTGGTGGCGTCGGCGGCGATCACGGTGATGGCCCTGACCTGTTTCAACCTGATCGGTGATGGCTTCGTGCTGATCGTGCCGCGCATGGTCGATACGCTGCTGGGCTGCGCGATCGCCGCTGCCGCCGCGTTCCTGATCCTGCCCGACTGGCAGGGCCGCCAGCTGCACCTGGTGCTGGCGCGCGTGCTGGACACCGCCGCGCGCTACCTGGATTCGGTGCTGGGTCAGTACCGCAGTGGCATGCGCGATGACCTGGCCTACCGCATCGCCCGCCGCGACATGCACAACGCCGATGCCGCGTTGTCCACCGCGCTGTCGAACATGCTGCGCGAGCCGGGCCACGTGCGCCGCAACCTCGATGCCGGTTTCCATTTCCTGGCGTTGTCCAACATGCTGCTCGGCCATCTTTCGGCGCTGGGTGCGCACCGCGACCAGGTGGACAGTTACGCCGGCGATCCGCTGGCGCTGGCCGCCGGTGAGCGCGTACGCAAGGCGCTGCAGCAGCTGGCCTCGGCCCTGACCGCACGGCAACCGGTCAGTGAGGACGACAACGACGCCGACCGCGCGGTGGCGGCCGAGCTGGAGCAGATCGACGAGGCGATGCCGCCGAAGCTGCAGCTGATCCGCACGCAGATGGCGCTGGTGCTGCGGATGCTGCCGAAGGTTCGGGCAGCGGCGAATGAGGCGGTGACCAGCCTGACTTGATCCCGATCGCTGATCGGACGTTCCATCCACGCATGGCGTGGATCTACTGCACTGTGCGCAACAGCGCGTTGCGTCTGGCGCTGCAGCCCGATCACGCGCCTGCGCGGATACTGGGTCATCCCCTGCTCCGGATTCCCGCATGAAGATCGAACTCGCCGGCCGCACCGCGCTGGTCACCGCCTCCACCGCCGGCATCGGCCTGGCGATCGCCCAGGGCCTGGCCATCGCAGGTGCGCGGGTCATTCTCAATGGCCGCAGCACCGACAGTGTCGAACGCGCCCGCCAGCGCCTGCTCGCCGCCGTTCCGGGTGCCGAGGTGATCGGCGTCGCCGCCGACCTCTCCGATGCGGCCGGCGTGGACACGCTGCTGGCGGGCCTGCCCCAGGTCGACATCCTGGTCAACAACGCCGGCATATTCGGCCCGGAGGACTTCTTCGAGACCGACGATGCCACCTGGGAGCGCTACTGGCAGACCAACGTGATGTCCGGCGTGCGCCTGTCGCGGGCACTGCTGCCGGCGATGGTCGATGCCGGCTGGGGTCGCGTGCTGTTCATCTCCTCCGAATCGGCACGCAACATTCCCGCCGACATGATCCATTACGGTGTCAGCAAGACCGCGCAGCTGTCGCTGTCGCGCGGCCTGGCCAAGCGCGTGGCCGGCAGTGGCGTCACCGTCAACGCGGTGCTGCCCGGCCCGACCCTGTCCGACGGTTTCGCGGCGATGTTCGAAGATGAACGCCAGCGCAGCGGCAAGCCACTGGAGCAGATCGGCCGCGAGTTCGTGATGGCACACCGGCCGTCTTCGGTGATCCAGCGCACCGCCACGGTCGAGGAAGTGGCCAACATGGTGGTGTACCTGGCCTCGCCGCAGGCTTCGGCCACCTCCGGCGCAGCACTGCGCGTGGATGGCGGCGTGGTCGACGACATCATCTGAGATCTTTCAACGGGTGCGGACCAACGGTCCGCACCCACAGGTCCGCACCCACAGCAGATGGGCAGGAATGCTAGGCTGCGCCGGTCAAGGAGGCCCCATGTCCGGTCACAACCAGTTCGCCCTGCTGCGCCAGCGCCGTTTCCTGCCGTTCTTCGTCGTGCAGGCGCTCGGTGCGTTCAACGACAACGTGTACCGGCAGGCGATCATCAGCATGTTGCTGTTCATGGCCGTGCCAGAGGAAGAACTGGGGCTGTATGCCACGCTGGCGCCGGCCATCTTCATCCTGCCGTACTTCCTGTTCTCGGCATTGGCCGGGCAGATCGCCGACAAACTGGAAAAGTCTCGGCTGATCGTGATCACCACCACCATGGAGATCGTGATCATGTCGCTGGCGGCCACCGGCTTCCTCACCCAGAGCCTGCCGGTGCTGCTGGTCGCCCTGTTCTGCACTGGCATGCAATCCACGCTGTTCGGCCCGGTGAAGTACTCGGTGCTGCCCTCGGTGCTCAAGCCCGAAGAGCTGACCGGCGGCAACGGCCTGGTTGAAATGGGCACTTCGATGTCGATCCTGTCCGGCATGATCGTCGGCGGACTGGTGTTCACCGTGGCCGGCAGCCACGGCACGGTGGTGGCGGCCTGCGCGATCATCGGCCTGGCGATCTGCGGCAACGTCGCCGCGCGCCTGATTCCCAAGGTCGACGCCGGCGACCCGGACCTGAAAATCAACTGGAACCCGCTGCCCGAATCGCTGGCGGTGCTGCGCATGGCGCGCCAGCAGAAGGCAGTGCGCAATTCAATCCTGGGCGTATCCTGGTTCTGGTTCGTCGGCACCGTGCTGACCTCGCAGCTGCCGGCCTATGCGGTGACCAACCTCGGCGGCGAACCGACCCTGTACATCTTCGCGCTGGCCCTGTTCTCGGTCGGCACCGGCGTTGGCTCGCTGCTGTGCGAGAAGCTGTCGGCGCGCACGGTGGAGATCGGCCTGGTGCCGCTGGGTGCATTCGGCATGACCGCGTTCCTGCTCGACCTGTACTTCGCCCGCAGCGGCGAGGCGACGGTGCACGGGCTGACCATCGGCACCTTCCTGCAGCAGCCCGGCAGCATCCGCATCGTCATCGACCTGATCGGCATCGGTCTGTTCACCGGCATCTTCGTGGTGCCGCTGTTCGCGCTGATCCAGAGCCGCACACCGAAGGCGCAGATGTCGCGCGTGTTCGCCGCACTGAACATCCAGAACTCCGGCTTCATCGTCGGCGCAGCCCTGTTGTCACTGGCCGCGCACAAGCTGCTGCACTGGAGCATTCCGCAGCAGTTCCTGGCGCTGGCCATCGCCAACGCACTGGTGGCGATCTACATCTTCACCATCGTCCCCGAATTCCTGATGCGCTTCCTCAGCTGGCTGATGGTGCGCACCCTGTACCGCCTGCGCCCGCACGGCATCGAAGCGAACGTGCCCGACGAGGGCGCCGCGCTGCTGGTCTGCAACCATGTCAGCTACATGGACGCACTGATCCTGTCGGCGACGATTCCGCGCCCGGTGCGCTTCGTCATGTACTACAGGATCTTCAACATCCCGGTGATGCGCTGGATCTTCCGTACCGCCAAGGCGATCCCGATCGCCGGTGCGCGCGAAGACCCGGCGCTGATGCAGCGCGCGTTCGACGAGATCGACGCCGCGCTGGCCGAAGGCGAGCTGGTCTGCATTTTCCCGGAAGGCGCGCTGACCAAGGATGGCGCGATGGCGCCGTTCAAGTCCGGTGTCGAGAAGATCCTCGAACGGCGGCCGGTGCCGGTAGTGCCGATGGCGCTGCGCGGCATGTGGTCCAGCATGTGGAGCCGTCGCGACAGCCGCCTTGGCCGCATGCGCGTGCCGCGCCGTTTCCGCGCCACCGTCGAGGTGGTGGCGGCACCGGCCGTGGATGGCCACAGCACCAGCGCCGCGGTGCTGGAGGCCCAGGTGCGGGCCCTGCGCGGCGATCACGCCTGACGGACCCGGCCCGCCAGGCGGGCCCGGCAGCCTCCCCCGCATAGGCCACCGTCCGGTGACGTACGCGACATGTCTTGACTGTAAACGCATACATGCAACGTCGGTTGCGGTAGATTACGCACCCACAGGGGGGAGGTCCGGCCGATACATCACGGCTGGCCACCAAGGAATGGAGTCTTGCTTTGAATCAGCCACCACCGCTCAGCCGTCCGGTTTACATCCCCAACCATCTGGTCTGGGCGATCCTGACGACGCTGTTCTGCTGCCTGCCGTTGGGCGTGGTGTCGATCGTCTATGCCTCCCAGGTCGATGGCCGCCGCGCGGCCGGCGACCTGCCGGGGGCCTACAGTGCGTCGCGCAAGGCGGGCTGGTGGGCGGTGGCTTCGGCCGTGGGCCTGCCGGTCCTGTTGCTGTTGTGGTTCGGGCTGTTCGGCGGCTTGGCCGTACTGGGCGCTCTTTCCGACCAATGATTTACCACCACCACCCATCAAGGAGCTTGAACCCATGAATACTGCGACTCCGCAGGTCCCGAACAACCTGGTCTGGGCGATCCTGTCCACCCTGTTCTGCTGCCTGCCGGCCGGCATCGTGTCGATCGTCTACGCCGCCCAGGTCAATGGCAAGCTGGCCGCTGGCGACATCGCCGGCGCCCAGGACTCCGCCGCCAAGGCCAAGAAGTGGGCCATCTGGTCGGCCATCGCCTGGGTCGTCGTGGTCGTGCTGTACGTGCTGTTCTTCGTTGTGCTCGGCGGCATGGGCGCGATGAGCAACAGCGGCTACTGATACGTCTGGACGGATCCGGCGCCTGCGCCGGATCCGTTGTCGCATGTCCGCGCTTCCCGCTCGTTCCCGACTCGCCCGATGGGCGCCGCTGCTGGTTTCCGCCGGCCTGGCCGTGGGTGCCGCGGTGGTCCTGCGCAACGTCAATCCGTATGTCGCCGGCAATCCATTGCCGAGCTGCCCGCTGTACGCCGTGACCGGCCTGTATTGCCCGGGCTGTGGCAGCACGCGCTGCCTGTATTCCCTGGTCCACTTCGACCTGCCCGGCGCGATGGCGATGAACCCGCTGCTGGTCATCAGCCTTCCGTTCCTGTTGCTGATGCTGCTGAACATCGCCGGCATCCGCCCGCGCGTGCTCGATCCGCTGATGCGGGTGCTGGCCAATCCCGTGTTCTGGCTCTGGGTGCTGCCCGGGTATGCGCTGCTGCGCAACCTGCCGTGGGCACCGTTCACTGCACTGGCACCGATCTAGGTTTCCAGCCAACGGCGCAGCCCCTCATGGTGGGCGAGTGCATTGATACGGGATCTGGCCGGGCGGTGTGGGCTGCGCAGGGGACGCCGTAAACCCATCCATGGGGGCTTGTCCGCGGCATCCATGCCGCAGACACCCCTGCACAACCCACACCGCCCGACCACGGACAGTTTCCGTGTGCGTCCACCACGGAAAAGAAAAAGAAGATCAAAAGCGAAAGCGGATCGCTTCGCTCCGCATCCACGCATGGCGTGGATCTACCGTGTCGACCAAGGTCGACACCCACCGACAGTCGCAGTTGACCCACCGTCACCGGGAAACTGTCGGGGGTGGGGCGGTGTGGGGCCGCAGGACCGTTGGCGCCATGGATGGCGCCATCGAGCCCCCAGGGACGGGTTTACGGCGTGTCCTGCAGCCCCACACCGCCCCGCCCAACCCTCAGCAACCCAGAGCCCCTTTGGCTTTGGCTTTGGCTTTGGCGTTGGCCTCTGCAGGTGCAGGGCTGCAAGCCCTGCAAAGCAACTACGTCACCCAGCCTGCAATCACCAGCAGGGCGAGGATCGCCAGCCACAGCAGCAGCATCCGCCACACCAGGCTCATCGCATCGCGCAGGTCCGGCAGGCGCTGCCACACCGGCAGCAATCCGGCCTCGGTGTAATCGTGTGCGTCCTCGCGCAGCTCGGCGTTGACGCTGGCCCGCGCCACCGCGCCGAGAAAACCGATGCCACCGGCCAGGCGTTCGCCATGGGCCTGGCGCCAGGCCTTCCACGCTGTATCGAAATTGCCCACCAGCGCCATCGAAAACGCCATCAGCTGCGCCACCGGCCACTCGATCCAGCCCAGCAGGCGCTGTGCCAGCGCAAGCGGCTCCACCGGCACGCGTGCGCGCATGGGGCTTTCCGCCATCAATGCCAACAGGCGATAGCCCAGCGCACCGACCGGGCCCAGCAGCAGGAACCAGAACAGCACCGCGAACCAGCGCCGCAGCGCGTTGAACACCGTTGCTTCCACCAGTGACGGCACATCCTCGCGCAGGCTGCCGCCGGCCGCCTGCAGGTTGCGCACCGCTGCCTGCCGCGTCGCTGCATCATCGGCGTCGATGATCGCTTCGATATCGCGATCCAGGTCGCGCGGTCCCCAACACCAGGCCAGCACCGCCACGCCTAGCAACAGCGACGGCAGGCCGAACAGCACCCCGCGCAGCAACCACGCCAGCAGCGCCATCAGCAGCAGCGGCGGCAGCAGCGCCAGCGCCACCCCTACCGGTCCCTGCCAAGCCTTGCCACCGCGCGCATCCAGCCAGCCCAGCCATCGCCGGAAGCCGTCGAAACGGCGCAGCGAGGCGGCAGCGGCCGGGGCTACATGGCCCAAGGCCAGTGCCACCAGCACGGCGGCCAGAGTGGTGAACATGGCAGGTCTCCCTACGAAACAGAACGCTCGGCGTCGCTACCTTACCTGTCGCAGCAACGCCCTCCGCGGTGACCGGCACTGTAACCCGGGCCGTGTTCAGGTGGCGGCAATACAGGCGCCGCCGCCGGCCAGGCTCAGCCCTTCTGCTGCCGGTACCAGTGTTCGATCAGCCCGCGCGAAATCGAGATCGGCGGTGACAGGCGGATGCCCTGGCCATCGTCCTCGACATCGCGGGCCAGCGCCGCGCCAACCTCGTCGGCACTGAACCAGCGCGCGTCTTCCAGCTCACCATCCACGGTCGGCAGGTCGTCCTGCGCCTGGGCACGGAAGCCGACCATCAGCGCGCCCGGGAACGGCCACGGCTGCGAGCCGAGGTACTGGCAGGCGGTCACGCGTACCTTGCTCTCCTCATGCACTTCGCGCACCACGGTCTGCTCGAAGGTCTCGCCGGGTTCGACGAAACCGGCCAGCACCGAGTAACGACGCGGTGCCCAGTTCGACTGCCGGCCCAGCAGCAGCCGGCCCTGGTTTTCCACGGCGACGATCACGGCGGGATCGACCCGCGGGTAGTGCTCGGTGGAACACTGCGCGCAACGGCCGACGAAGCCGCCACGGGCAAATGCCACAGCACCACCGCACACGCCGCAGAAGCGGGTGCGCGAATGCCAGTAGGACATGCCGCGGGCATAGCTGAAGGCGGTCGCATCGGCCATCGACCACAGCAGGGCGGCCTGGCGCAGGTCGAGGCGGCGCGGAGCGGTGACGGTGACATTGGTGGCTTCGACCGAGAACCAGGCCTGCTCGCCACGCAGGCCGAGGAAGATCGCGGCCCCCGGGCCACCACCGATGTCGGCGCCGGTCAGCGCCAGCGGCTGGTCGTCATCGCCAGTGAAGGCGCTGCCGTCCTGATCGAGCACGAGAATGCGCGCGCCCGGCCACAGGCGCGCCAGTGCATCGGCATCTTCGCGCAGGGCATCGGCGCGCTCCAACGGTTCACCAACGAAGGCGAAACCGGAAAGCGGCGAAGGAGTATTGGGCATCCGCCAAGCGTGCCGCCAATCGATGCGGGTGGCAAGGTCGGCGCTGTGCGCAATCTGCTGTTGTGGGCACGCAGGCACAGAGCATCCACGCATGGCGTGGATCTACTGATCCGCTCTGGCAGGTGCCAACCGTGGTTGGCACATCCTGGCCACAGGGCTCTTACATGCTGAAGCTGCTGCCGCAGCCGCAGGTGGTCTTCGCGTTCGGGTTGCGGATCACGAACTGGGCACCGGTCAGGCTCTCGGTGTAGTCCACCTCGGCGCCCATCAGGTACTGCAGGCTCAGCGGGTCGACCAGCAGGGTCACCCCGCTGGTCTGTACCGCCAGGTCATCCTCGGCACGGTTCTCGTCGAACTCGAACCCGTACTGGAAGCCCGAACAGCCACCGCCTTCGATATACACGCGCAGGGCCAGGTCGGGGTTGCCCTCTTCCTGGATCAGGGATTTGACCTTGGCGGCCGCCGACTCGGTGAAGTTCAGCGGGCGCTCCAGCGACTGGTAATCGGGCGCGGCAACCGGGGCGGCGCCGGGCAGGGAGACTAGCGTGCTCATGCCGTCAGCATGGGGGTGCCGACGATGGCTTTCAAGCCATCGCCTCGGCCAGCTTGCGGCGTGCGGCGGTGTCACCCTTGCTGCCATTGGCCTCATCGCCTTCCGGGGCCGGCAGGGCAGCCATCGGGGCGCTGGCATGGATCAGGCGGCCGTTCAGCTGGGCGCCCGCATTCATCTCCACCACCTGGTAATGGACGTTGCCATTGACCCGTGCGCTTGGGGTCAGTTCGACCTTCTCGGTGGCGTGCACGTCGCCGTCCAGGCGGCCGCTGATGACCACCACCTGGGCGCGGATCTCGCCTTCGATGACGCCATGCTCGGCGACCGTCAGGGTCGCGCCACTGGCGCCTTCGGCGGCAATCACCTTGCCGTGGATGCGACCTTCCACATACAGGCCCCCACTGAATTCCACATCACCCCTGATCACCACCTGGTTGCCGATCAGGGCATCCACCACCAGCTGGCCTTCACGGTTGGATTTGCTGCTTCCGAACATCTGCCTACTCCCCTTTGGCGGCCGGCGCACCGGCCTGTTTCCAGTCGAATACCTGGGTGGTACCCCCCGTACCACTCCCCAATGTCACCCGCACGCGTTGCGGGGTGAAGTCAGCCGGCAGCATCACGCTGCCGGTGAGCTGCTGGAAGTACCGGAACGAGTAATCCTGTCCCGGTACCTTGCTGCGCTGGTGCAGATCATCCCAACTGATCGTGGCCAGCTTGCCGTTCTTGACGCCTTCCACGGTGAAACGCATCTGCCCCTGGCTGATGGCGCCGCGGTTGAGGTTCTGGGTCAGCACGGCGGTGTACTGCCAGGTGCCGGCCGTTTCCGGGCTGAACTCGATCGAGTGGGTATTCAGGCCCTTGCGCTGGCTGGTGGAGCCCACCAGTCGCTCATAGAAGGCGACGTCAGCGCGCAGGCCGGCGATCTCTTCATCGCGCTCGGCCAGCGAGGATTGCACCTCGGTGTTGGCGGCGCGGCTGATGCGGTCGGAGGCTTCCAGCGTGGCCTGCTTCTGGCGCAGTTCGGTCAGCTGCGCCTGCAGCGTCTCGGCACGCTTCTCGGCGGCCTGCAGGCGCTGGCCCTGCGCATCGCGCGGGGTGGCCATCCAGCAGCCACCCAGCACCGCCAGCACCAGGCTGAGCAGCCAGATGCCGCCGATCACCAGCAGGCGGCGACGGTCGGCCGGCGGTTGCGGCGCGCCGGGCAGGCGGACCTGCACGCGCATGGGAGGACGGTTGGTCATGGGTGGATTCCGGGGCATCGCGAGGGCGACACCGATACGGCCCCTGTGGCAAACGACGGGCTAGTGTATGACAGGACGGGTGGGTTTCCTGCGCAGTGGCGAGCCACCGTCTGTGGCGTTCAGGCACGCCATCGTCGATAGTGTGGCCCCCTGCACAGTTCCGTCGCCGGAGCATCGCCATGACCGAAGCCCATCTGTTCGTGATCGGCATCCTGCTGGCCTGGCTGGCCGGCATCCGCGTCTACCTCACCGTGTTCGGCGTCGGCCTGGCCGGCCTGCTCGGCTGGGTCGACCTGCCGCCGGCCCTGCAGGCCACTGAATCGTGGTGGGTGCTGGGTACTTCGGCGGCGCTGGCCGTGACCGAGTTCTTTGCCGACAAGATCCCCGGTGTGGACTCCGTCTGGGACCTGGTACAGACACTCGCGCGCGTGCCTGCCGGCGCCTTCCTTGCCGCTGCCACGCTGTCGCCGGACGGCCAGCTGGGCACCGGTGCGCTTGCCGCCGGCGCCGGTGTCGCGCTGGCCAGTCATGGCCTGAAGGCCGGCACCCGCGCCCTGCTGAACACCTCGCCGGAACCGGCCAGCAACTGGGTCGCGTCCGCTGCCGAAGACACCGTGGTGATCGGCGGCCTGGCACTGGCGCTGGCGCACCCATGGATCGCGCTGATCGTGGTGCTGGCCTGCAGCCTGGCCGGCGCGCTGCTGGTGTGGCTGGTCTGGCGCACCTTGTGGAAAGGCGTGCGCTGGCTGGCGCGCGGCGCATCGGCAGCACCGCCGGGGCACACCGGTACCGGTTGAGTACCGGGCTTGTCGCATAATGGACGCGAACACCAGGAGCACCGATGGCCGCAAACGAATCCCCCGCGGGCGCCCGCCCGGGACGCGCTGAAACCCCTCCGGCCGATCATTGGCAACGCTGGAGCGCCGAGACGGCCAGCAGCGCTCCGGTCGCACCCGCAGCGGTCACGCCGCAGGGCGCCGCCGCCGATGCCCCGGCCATCCACAGCGCACCACCCCCGCTTCCCGGCCCGGTGGTGCTGGCCGAAGCCGGCAACAACGACCAGGCGCCGCCGCCGTCCGATTCACCGTATCGCGTGCTGATCGTCGAGGACGACCGCGCGCAGGCCCTGTTCGCACAGAGCGTGCTGCACGGCGCCGGCATGCAGGCGATCGTGCACAGCGATGCCGACGGTGCACTGCAGGCGATCAAGGAGCATCGCCCTGACCTGATCCTGATGGACCTGCACCTGCCCGGCCTGGACGGCATGCGCCTGACCGCACTGATCCGCCAGCAGCCCGGCCTGCAGCTGCTGCCGATCGTGTTCCTCAGCGGGGACCCGGACCCGGAGCGCCAGTTCGAAGTGCTCGACAGTGGCGCCGATGACTACCTGAGCAAGCCGATCCGTCCGCGCCACCTGATCGCCGCCGTGGCCAACCGCATCCGCCGCGCGCGCGCGCAGGCCGCGACCCTGTCCGGTGCCACCGGCGCACCGGCCACCAGCAATCCGGAAACGGGGTTGCCGACGCGTCATCACGTGCTGCAGCAGCTCAACGCCGCACTCGCCCACCGCGACCCGGGCGGTGTGCTGTTCGTGGAAGTGTCCAGCGCGCTGGGACTGCGCGAGCGCTATGGCTATGCAGCCTTCGAGCGCCTGATGGTGCAGGCGGGGCAGCGCCTGGCGGAAGCCGGCCACCCGCACCTGCTGGCACGCCTGAATGACAACAGCTTCCTGCTGCTCGTACGCAATACCGACGAGGACAGCCTGGAAGGCATCGCCGCAACGCTGCGCGAGCAGTTGTCGGCGCGCGCCTTCGTGATCCGCGACGACGAATCCGTGCACCTGCGCGGCGTGGTCGGCTACGCGCCGCTGTCGTCCGGCTTCGAGGATGCCAACAGTGCGCTCGAGGCCGTCGAACGCACCACGCTGCAGGCACGCCTGCTCAGCGCCGGCGTGGCAGGCCACGTGCACCGCGACGTGATCAGTGAGCAGGAGCACCTGGCGTTGCTGGAAGGCCAGCTGGAACTGGCCTACCAGCCGATCGTCGCTGTGGCCGGTGGCAACACCGCGCAGTACCAGTTGCTGCTTCGCCTGCGCCAGGCCGACGGCACGGTGCTGGCAGCCGGCCAGGTGATCCCGGCCGCGGAAGCTGCCGGGCGCATCGCCGACCTTGACCAGCAGGTGATGGATCATGCGCTGGGCCTGTTGGACCTGTACCGGCACGCGACGCAACCGCTGAACCTGTTCGTTTCGCAGTCGCTGCGCACCCTGCAACGCGATGCATTCGCGGATTGGCTGCTGGAATCGCTGCAGCAGCGCGACCTGCCCGGCAGCGCGCTGGTGATCGACGTGCGCCTGCCCGACGCGCTGATCCATACCGTGCCGCTACAGCAGTTCTGCCAGCGCATGGCCGGCGCTGGCGTGCGCTTCTGCCTGAGCCAGTTCGAGCCGGGTGGCGAGGCTGACGCGTTGCTGGGACAGCTGCCGTTGTCGTTCGTGCGCATGGCCGCACGCTTCTCCAGCAGCCATGCCAACCCCGCCACACGCGAAGAACTGCGCAAGGCGATCGAACGGGCACATGCAGCAGGGTTGCAGATCATCGGCCAGCAGATCGAGGATCCGCAGGCTGCGGCCGCGATGTGGGTCGGCGGGGTCGATTACATCCAGGGCAACATGGTGCAGTCGGCCGGCAGCGACCTGAACTTCGACTTCCACAACGCGGTGCTCTGACATGCCGCTGTGGGGTGCGCTGCTGGTTGCCCTTGCCGCGGCCGCCTTGGCGCTGCTGTTGGGCATGCGCCTGCGCACGCGCAGCCACGCACTGGCCCAGCTGCGGCGCGAGCACAGCGCGCTGGCCGCCGAGCGTGACCAGCTGCGCCACACCACCGAACGCCAGGGCCAGCTGGAACAACAGCTGCTGCAGGCCAAGCAGGCCGCCGAAGCGGCGGTGCTGGCCAAGGGCGAGTTCCTGGCCACGATGAGCCACGAGATCCGCACGCCGCTCAACGGCATCCTGCCAATGCTGGAACTGATCGCGCGCGGGCCACTGGGCGAGGACCAGCGGCAGATGCTGGCCACCGCCTCGGCCAGCTCGCAGCAGCTGCTGCGCATCGTCGACGACATCCTCGACTACTCGCGGCTGGAAGCACAGGCGCTGGAACTGGAAATCACCAGTTTCAACCTACGTGACCTGCTTGATGGCGTCGTGCAGCTGATGCAGCGCGCGGCCGATTCCAAGGGCCTGTCGCTCGGCCTGCAGCTGGATCCCTCCGTGCGCCTGCCGGTGCGCGGCGACCCGGTGCGCCTGCGCCAGGTGCTGAGCAACCTGCTGGCCAACGCGATCAAGTTCACCGCCCGCGGCCAGGTGCAGCTGCGCGTGCTGCGGCTGGGCGAAGGTGCCGCGCGGCACCAGCTGCGCTTCGAGATCATCGACACCGGCATCGGCATCGATGAGGCCCTGCAGGCTCGCCTGTTCCAGTCCTTCAGCCAGGCCGATGCCTCCACCACGCGCATCTACGGCGGCACCGGCCTGGGCCTGGCCATCTGCAAGCGCATCATCGACCTGATGCACGGGCGCATCGGCGTGCAGTCCACGCCGGGCCACGGTGCGACGTTCTGGTTCGAGATCCCGCTGTTGAAGGTGCCCGGTGACCTGCCGGCGATGGCGCGCACGCCGGCCCCGCTGCTGCTGTTCAGTACCGATGCGGTCCTGCAGGCGCGCATCGAGCGCATCGCGGCCCATCATGGACTGCAGGTGCACGCGCTGGCGCAGCCCGACGGCGTGGTCGAGCGCCTGCGTGCGGCCCCACGGCCCGCGCAGCCGGCACCGGCCTGGCTGCTGGTCGATGCACGCGCGCGTCGCATTGGCGAAGTGGCCTTGCAGCAGGCGTTGGCCGAGCGTGGCGAGGACGACGCGCTGCAGGTGCTGTGGCTGCAGGACGATGCTCTTCCTGCCCGCCCGCGCCAGCGTCAGCTACCCGCGCACTTTGATGACGCCGCACTGCATGCGCTGCTGGCTGCACCGGCCGCGCCTGCGCGGCCTACCGCGCTGCTGGCCAATGCCGAACAGGGGCAGCCCACGCCCCCGCTGCCGCCCTTGCACCTGCGGGTGCTGCTGGTGGAGGACAACACAGTCAACCGGATGGTGGCCGAGCATCTGCTGCGCGTGTTCCGGTGCGAGGTGCGCAACGCCAGCGATGGCGAGCAGGCGCTGACCGCCCTTCGCGAAGGCGGCGTGGACGTGGTCCTGATGGATTGCCAGATGCCGGTGCTGGACGGCTACGCCGCCACGCGCCACTGGCGTGCGGAAGAAGCGGAAACCGGGCGCGCGCGGCTGCCGATCATCGCGATGACCGCCAATGCCATGGCCGGTGATCGCGAGCGCTGCCTGCAGGCTGGCATGGACGACTACCTGTCCAAGCCGATCGCACGCGCCACGTTGCATGCGCTGTTGAATCGATGGAGGCAGCAATCGAGCGATGTCGCAGCGTCGAGCTTGCTCGAAGGCGCCGCCCCTGCAGCCGATCGAGCACCGCCAGCCGAGCATGGCTGGGCTCCACAGAACACAAAAAGCCAAGCCGCTGCGCAACCGGTACTCGACCGCGATGTGCTGGACGAGCTGCACGCGGTGATCGGCGACTCCGCACTCCAGATCCTTTCGGTGTTCCTGGACGATGCCCCGGCGATGGTGCAGCAGCTACAGCAGGCTGCGCAGAGCGGCGACGGACCACGCCTGAAGGCGGTCGCGCACAGCCTGAAATCATCGAGTGCGAACGTGGGGGCCTTGTCGCTGTCGGCAATCGCGCAGCGGATCGAGCACGAGGCCCGCAGCGGAAGCCTGCAGCGCCCCGCGGTGGCGGTGGCGCTGCTGGTGGCCGAATTCGCCCGTGCGCGCGTGGCACTGACGGGCTACCTGGCACAGCATCGGTAGAGTCGAGCTTGCTCGACTATCGCCATGCTGATCACAGTCGAGCAAGCTCGACGCTACATCACTCTTCCAGCTTGCTCAGCAGGTACTTCGGCTCGCCGATACGCTCGATCAGGTCGAGCTGGGTCTCCAGCCAGTCGATGTGCTCTTCTTCCGAATCCAGAATCTTCACGAACAGCTGACGGCTGACGTAGTCGCCGACCGAATCGGAATAGGCCACGGCCTCGCGCAGGGTCACCACGCCGTCGCGCTCCAGCGACAGGTCGCACTGCAGGATCTCGGTCGGGTTCTCGCCAATGCGCAGCTTGCCCAGCGCCTGGAAGTTCGGCAGGCCTTCGAGGAACAGGATCCGGTCGGCGAGCATGTCGGCATGCTTCATCTCGTCGATCGATTCCTTGTACTCGTGTTCGGCCAGTTCCTTGATGCCCCAGTTCTTCAGCATCTTGGCGTGCAGGAAGTACTGGTTGATCGCGGTCAGCTCGTTGTAGAGGACCTTGTTGAGGAATTCGATGACCTTGGTGTCGCCCTTCATGGGGGTGCTCCTGCACGCTGAAAACGGAGGCACTTTAACGCCTTGCGTGCGGGGTTGAAGGAACGCGAATCGTGCGCATTGGCCTGTGCGGCCGCACGTGAAGGATGCGAAAACGCGCCGTCAACGCGGCACGAAAGAGACGATCAGGCGACCTGGGCCAGACCGAGGACCGGCAACGGCAGATCGTGGGTGGCACGCGCCTTGGCCAGCAGATCGCCAGCCATGTCCAGGCAGGAACCGCAGGTAGCGCCACATCCGGTACGCATGGTCAGTTCGGCCACCGTGCTGACGCCATGGCTGGCGGCTTCGCGGATCTGGTGGTCGGTGACTCCGTTGCAGATGCAGACGTACACAGGCGTGAACCGGGCTGACAGGCCAGGAGTGGCCTGTTGGCTATTCCAATGGAAACGAGAATGGTTGTCAATCAGAGACCTGAACCATTCTCGATACCGTTCAGAGTACGACTGCACATACCAGCGCCAGCACCGACGTGCTGAAAAAAATGATCAGCCAGTGCAGGCCGCCGCCTGCCGCCCTCAAGCGCAGCAGGTAGTCCGCGAGGTACAGGGCAGCGGCACAATTCGCAATGGTGAGGACCACACCCAGCTCAAGCGGAATCGTTGCGCTGCTACCGAACATCACCACGCCCATCGTCATCCAGGGCAGGCTGACCAGTCGGACAGCCAGGTTCTGCTGGACATAGTTAGCGGGGATGCGTTTCAACGGATCGGCCCGTGGTCTGCGCGGCGCCCCCATCAAACCGCCCCCGGCTCACCCTTGGCCTTGCGCGGCCAGTAGCCACCACGCTTGGGCGTGCGCTTGCGGGGCCTGTCGTGGCCGGCCGCGTGGCCCGGCATCCAGGCCTCGGCAGCGCTCTTGGGCATCGCGCTGACGCCCTGCCCGGCCACCCCGCGCGCCAACGGCGCCAGGTGTCGCAGGGCACGCGCATAGACGCCACGCTTGAACATCACCACGTGCTCCACCGGGTACCAGAAGTCCACCCAGCGCCAGTGGTCGAACTCGGGCGAATCGGTATGGTCGAGCTGCACATGCGATTCATCGCCGGTCAGGCGCAGCAGGAACCAGACCTGCTTCTGGCCGATGCAGACCTGCCGCTCGTTGCGGCGGATGGCCCGCGCCGGCAGCTTGTAGCGCAGCCAGCCGGGTGTCGCCCCGAGCACTTCCACATGCTCAGGCAGCAGGCCGGTCTCTTCCTGCAGTTCACGATACATGGCCTCGACAGGCGTCTCGTCGGTATTCATGCCACCCTGCGGGAACTGCCAACCGTCCCGGCGCACGCGTCGTGCCCAGAACACCTGGCCGTCTTGCCGCATCAGCACGATGCCGACGTTCGGTCGATAGCCGTCCGGATCGATCACGATGCGGACTCCTAAAAAAATCTACTGGTCAGGACTATCCCATGCCCTCTGTCGGCCCACAAGCACGACACAAAAGTGTTGACAGGGGCGATACACATCCGCAGAATAGCGGGCTCACCAAGGCTATGTAGCTCAGCCGGTTAGAGCACAGCACTCATAATGCTGGGGTCGGTGGTTCGAGTCCACCCATAGCCACCACACTGAAAATCAAGTTGTTTTCCAGTGTGAAAAGTGAGAAAATAGTTGCACGTTTTGCCCCGTCGCCAAGCGGTAAGGCACCTGACTCTGACTCAGGCATTCGGTGGTTCGAATCCATCCGGGGCAGCCAAATTAAAAGCAAAAGGCCAGATCGAAAGATCTGGCCTTTTGCTTTTAATCTGGTCGCGCATTCCACCTTATCCCCGCGCCTGTCGGCGCACCCCCTTGAACATCAAGGGGGCTCCCCTCCAGAGAGAGGCCCGGGGTCGGATCCTTTTCCAAAGGAAAGGGCTCTGACCCCACCCCTTCCGAGATGCGAAACCATGGGTAGTGCCGGCCGCTGGCCGGCAACCCGGAAATGCATCCCCCCGAAACGACAAAAGCCCGGCCGAAGCCGGGCTTTTGCTTTTCCATCCAGCGGGCTCCCGAAGGAGCCCAACCAGGCGCGGTAAATCAGCGCTTGGAGAACTGGGTGGCGCGGCGGGCCTTGTGCAGACCGACCTTCTTACGCTCGACTTCACGGGCGTCACGGGTCATGAAGCCAGCCTTGCGCAGCTCGGACTTCAGGGTTTCGTCGTACTCGACCAGAGCACGGGCGATGCCCAGACGGATCGCACCGGCCTGGCCGGTGGTGCCGCCGCCAGCGGCGGTGACCAGGATGTCGAAGCTTTCGGTGTTCTTGGTCAGCTCGAGCGGCTGGCGCACGATCATGCGCGCAGTCTCACGACCGAAGAACTCGTCCAGCGGACGGCCATTGACGGTGATGTTGCCCGAACCCTTGCGCAGGAACACGCGAGCGGTGGAGGACTTGCGGCGGCCAGTGCCGTAGTTTTGAGTGATAGCCATGATTAGATATCCAGAACCTGCGGCTGCTGTGCGGCGTGCGGATGCTCAGTGCCGGCGTAGACCTTGAGCTTGCGGTACATCTGGCGACCCAGCGGGCCCTTCGGCAGCATGCCCTTGACGGCGATCTCGATCACGCGCTCCGGGTGGCGCTCCAGCGCCTGTGCCAGGGATTCGGTCTTCAGGTTGCCGATGTAACCGGTGAAACGGTGATACATCTTGTCCTGCAGCTTCTTGCCGGTGACGGCAATCTTTTCTGCATTGATGACGACCAGGTAGTCGCCGGTATCAACGTGCGGGGTGTAGACCGGCTTGTGCTTGCCACGCAGACGGCGGGCCAGCTCGGTGGCGAGACGGCCCAGGGTCTTGCCCTCGGCGTCGACGAGGTACCAGTCGCGCTGGACGGTCTCGTTCTTGGCAGTGAAAGTGCTCATGAAGAACTCTAGGTTAGGTCGGGCTCATTGCGGCGAAAGGCTCGCCGGAACTCTGCCACGCGTTGTGAAAAGGTGAAGCGTAAGAGGCGGGATTGTACTCACCTTGCAGGGCTCGCGCAACCCGCGCCCTGGGCCGGGTTGGCAGGGGCGCGGGGCCGGGCGAGAATCGGGTGTCTTCCGCCCCACCGTGTACCGCCATGACCGTGCCCCGCCAGATCACCCCGCTGGACAACCTGCTGACCGAGGCGCAGCGCGCCCTGGACACGGTGTTCGGCAACCCGCCGGCGGCCCGCCCCTACCCGGCCGCGGACACGGGTGAGCCGGGCATGGACAGCGCCGAACGCCGCCACGCGGCCGGGCTGATGCGGATCAACCACGTCGGCGAGGTCTGCGCGCAGGGCCTGTACTTCGGCCAGGCCGCCGTGGCCCGCGACCCGGCCACGCGTGAACACCTGCTGGAAGCGGCCCAGGAAGAGACCGACCACCTGGCCTGGTGCGCCACCCGGCTGGGCGAACTGGACAGCCGGCCCAGCCTGTTCAACCCGCTCTGGTATGCCGGCAGCTACACCATCGGCACCCTGGCCGGGCTGCGTGGCGACGGCTGGAACCTGGGCTTCGTGGTCGAGACCGAGCGCCAGGTGGAGGCGCACCTGGACGAGCATCTGGTTGACCTGCCGGCCGGTGACCTGCGCAGCCGCGCGGTCATCGCCGTGATGAAGGACGACGAGGCCCGCCATGCGGAGCACGCCGAACAGGCCGGCGCACGCCGCCTGCCATTCCCGATCCCCGGCGTGATGGCACTGGCCTCCAAGGTGATGAAGACCATCGCCTACCGCATTTGAAGGGTTGCCCGCACCAACGGTGCGGGCCTACCAAGAGGTGCGGCGGGGCCCGACCGTTGGTCGGGCCATCAATCAGTTCGGCGAGACCAGCTTCAGGCCGATCACACCCGCCACGATCAGGCCCACGCAGGCCAGGCGGGCCGGCGATGCGCTGTCGTTGAACAGGTAGATGCCCAGCACCGCCACGCCCATGGCGCCGATACCGGTCCAGATCGCGTAGGCCGTGCCGACCGGGATGCTCTTCATCGCCTGGCTCATCAGGTACAGGCTGATCAGCGCGGACACCACCGTGGCAACGGTGGGAAGGGGTTTGCTGAAGCCTTCGGAGTACTTCATTCCGAGGGCAAAACCGATCTCGAACAGGCCGGCCAGCAGCAGGTAGATCCAGGGCATGGGTGGGGGCTCCTTACCTTTTTTGAGAAAAACGAAACGGCCCGGTGTTTTCACACCGGGCCGTGGGTCGGTACATCACCGTGGAACCATGTCGCCTGCGCGACACCAGTTCCACGGGGCGGGTCGTCCCGCCTGGGCGGCGATGCCTGCGGGCATCGCGCATGGGGCTTACTCGGACAGGTTCCGGCCGTGGAACAGCTCTTCGATCTCGCGCTTGAGCAGCGCTTCGATCTTCATGCGTTCCTTGAACGACAGGTTCTTGGCCTTTTCCTCGAACAGGTACTGGTCCAGGTCGAAGTCCTTCAGGTGCATCTTCGTGTGGAAGATGTTCTCCTGGTAGACGTTGACGTCGAACATCTCGTAACGCGACTTGATGTTCTTGGCCAGGAAGTTCTGGATCGAGTTGATCTTGTGATCGATGTAGTGCTTCTTGCCCTTCACATCGCGGGTGAAGCCACGGACGCGGTAGTCCATGATCACGATGTCCGATTCCAGACTCTCGATCAGGTAGTTCAGCGCCTTCAGCGGCGAAATGACGCCACAGGTAGCCACATCGATGTCGGCGCGGAAGGTTGCGATACCTTCCTGCGGGTGCGTTTCCGGATAGGTGTGCACGGTGATGTGCGACTTGTCCATGTGCGCGACCACGGCGTCGGGAATCAGCTCCTTGCCGGCCTGCTTCTTGTCGATCACCGGTTCTTCGGAGATCAGGATGGTCACCGAGGCACCCTGCGGATCGTAGTCCTGGCGGGCCACGTTCAGGATGTTGGCGCCGATGATCTCGGCGACATCGGTCAAGATTTGAGTCAGCCTGTCGGCGTTGTACTCTTCATCGATGTATTCAATGTAACGCTGACGCTCCTCTTCGGTGCGCGCGTAACACACGTCATAGATGTTGAAGCTCAGCGCCTTGGTGAGGTTGTTGAAACCCTGCAGCCTCAGGCGAGGCAACGGCTTGACCACGGCGGTCGATTCCTGTGTGAGAAGAGAAAGGGGGAATTATGGGGCAAACTGTCCCCGGGGGGAACGTGAAGATCGCTCACATCTGGCACACTGTTTGCCCTTAACAATTGCGCTGGTTAAGCTCCGCTATCGACCCCGTGAATCCGTTCATGCGCAGAGGGAGCGCTCCTATCGTGTCAACCGTGCGCCTAGCTAGCAGTCCACTGGCCCTGGATATCGCCACAATCGATCGTTTCCTGGCGCACAGCCACAGGCGGCGATACCCCACCCGTACCGACGTCTTCCGACCCGGTGACCCGGCGGGAACCCTGTATTACGTCATCAGCGGCTCGGTTTCGATCATGGCCGAGGAAGATGACGATCGCGAGCTGGTGCTGGGTTACTTCGGCGCCGGCGAGTTCGTGGGTGAGATGGGTCTGTTCGTCGAGTCGGACCGCCGCGAGGTGATCCTGCGGACCCGTACCGCCTGCGAACTGGCCGAAATCAGCTACGAGCGCCTGCATCAGCTGTTCCTCGGCCCGCTGTCGGCCGATGCCCCGCGGCTGCTGTACGCGCTGGGACAGCAGATTTCCAAGCGCCTGCTCGACACCAGCCGCAAGGCCAGCCGCCTGGCATTCCTGGACGTTACCGACCGGATCGTGCGCACCCTGCACGACCTGGCGCAGGAGCCGGAGGCGATGAGCCATCCGCAGGGCAGCCAGCTGCGCGTCTCGCGCCAGGAACTGGCCCGCCTGGTCGGCTGCTCGCGCGAAATGGCCGGCCGCGTGCTGAAGAAGCTGCAGACCGACGGCCTGCTGCACGCCCGCGGCAAGACTGTGGTTTTGTACGGCACCCGTTGACCGTTGACCACCTGGTGGGTGCGGACCTTGGTCCGCACTCCTTCGCGCGCTAGGCTCGGTGCATGGAACTGAGCAGCGAATTCTGGTGGTTCATCCTCATCGGCCTGGGCGCACAGCTGGTTGACGGCGCACTGGGCATGGCCTTCGGCCTGGTCTCCTCGTCGGTGATGCTGAGCATGGGCCTGCCCCCGGCCCAGGTCAGCGCCAGCATCCACACCGCTGAAGTGTTCACCACCGGTGCCTCGGGTGTGTCGCACCTTGCAGCCGGGAATGTCGATAAACGCCTGTTCCTGCGGCTGGCCCTGCCCGGTGCGGTGGGCGGCGCCCTGGGCGCGTACGTGCTCACCCAGATCCCCGGTGACATCATCCGCCCGCTCATTTATCTGTACCTGCTGGTGCTGGCGATCATCATCCTGGCCCGCGCCGCGGGGCGCTGGATGCCCAAGGGCGAGATCCGCCGGGTACCGGTGCTGGGCTTCTTCGCGGGCCTGCTCGACGCCAGCGGCGGTGGCGGCTGGGGGCCGATCGCCACGTCCACCCTGCTCGCCCGTGGCGGCCAGGCGCGTACCACCATCGGTACGGTCAATGCGGCCGAGTTCGTGGTCACGTTGACGGTGTCGGCGACCTTCCTGCTGTCGATGGGCGTGCAGCACCTGCAGATCGTCGCCGGCCTGCTGATCGGCGGCATGATGGCCGCGCCGGTGGCGGCGATCCTGGTCAAGCGGGTGAAGGAGCGCTGGGTACTGGTGGCCGTTGGTGTGCTGGTGCTGGGTATCAGCCTGTTCCAGATCGGCCACGCGGTGTACGGGCACCTGTACCGCTGAGCGCAAGGACCTGTAGAGCCGAGCCATGCTCGGCTGCTCCTGGCGGGAAAGCAGTCGAGCACGGCTCGACTCTACAAAGGCAGCCGAGCATGGCCCGACTCTACAACAGGCTCGAATCAGGCCTTGTCGCCACCGCGGTCCACGCAGCCCCAGTTGAGGATGCGGGTGCCCGCCGGCAGCACGCGGCGGAAGAAGTCCACCCTGCCCGGCTTCGGGTTCACCACCACCGGTGCCTTGGCAGCCAGCAGCAGCGGCAGGTCGGCGGTGCTGTCGGAATAGGCGATGTCGATGTCGCCGTAGCCGCGCTCGCGCAGCATGCGCATCTTCTCTTCATTGTGGCAGTGGCGGGTCGGGCCGACGCCGCCCAGCCGTGGGCCGACCTCGGTGCCGATCACCGGCACGTCCTGATGGGCAACGAAGGTCAGGATCGCGCGTGCAAGCTCCGGCGGCGCGCCGGTGGCGACCACCACGCGGTCGCCCTTGGCTCGGTGCGCGGCGAACACCTCCAGCGCCTGCGGCAGCAGCTTGGCACGCATCTGCGCCTCGTTGCGCAGCACATAGGCGTCGATGACCTTGTTGAAATCACGCGCGCGGTGCAGGCCGAAGCTGCCGATCCACACATAGACCGAGATGCCCGCGCGACGGGTCGGCAGCATCGCCACCATCGGCCCGGCAATTGGCGTGACCAGCAGCGCGGCCAGCATGCGCAGCGGGTTGCGCTTGATCAGCGAGGCGAACAGATGGGTGCCCGAATCGCCGTCATAGAGGGTGTGGTCGAAATCGAAGACCACCAGCGGCGCATCATCGCGCGGCGTCGGATAGTGCGTTTTCATGCCGCGAAGAATAGCTGACGCAGGCCCTCGCCCGGTTCTTCCACGCGCATGAAGGCCTCGCCGACCAGGAACGCATGGATGCCGGCGTCGCGCATCAGCGCCACGTCCTGCGGGCCGAGAATGCCGCTCTCGGTCACCAGCAGGCGGTCACGCGGCACCGCCTTCTGCATGTCCAGCGTGGTCTGCAGCGACACCTCGAAGGTGCGCAGGTTGCGGTTGTTGATGCCGATCATCGGCGCCGGCACCTGCAGCGCACGCTCCAGCTCGTCGATGTCGTGCACTTCCACCAGCACGTCCATGCCCAGCGACAGCGCCAGTTCGGACAGGGTGGCCAGCTGGGTGTCGTCCAGCGCGGCGACGATCAGCAGGATGCAGTCGGCGCCCAGCACGCGCGCCTCGTACACCTGGTAGGCGTCGATCACGAAGTCCTTGCGCAGCACCGGCAGCGTGCACGCCTCGCGGGCCTGCTGCAGATAGGCGTCGGCGCCCTGGAAAAAGTCCACGTCGGTCAGCACCGACAGGCAGCTGGCGCCGCCGAACTCGTAGCTGACGGCGATGTCGGCCGGGCGGAAATCCGGGCGGATGACGCCCTTGGAGGGGCTGGCCTTCTTCACTTCGGCAATCACCGCCGGGTCGCCGTTGGCCACCGCCGCCTGCAGCGCGCGCACGAAGCCACGTACGGGCGGGGCGCTGGCCAGGGCGGCCTGCAGCTCCTCGAGCGGGCGCTGGGCGCGGCGCTGGGCCACTTCTTCGGCCTTGCGGGCCAGGATCGTCTGCAGGATGTCGCTCATCGTCTTCGGTTCGGTGCGGGGGCGGTGAGGACGGCCATTATCGGCCATCGACGGGGTCAGGCTGAACCGCGCGCTCAGGCAACCAGCGCGCGGGTGGTCTCCACATACTGCTGCAGGCGCTGGCGGGCGCTGCCGTTGGCGATGGCGGCACGTGCGCGGGCCAGGCCATCGCCGATGTCGCTGGCCACGCCGGCCACGTACAGGGCGGCGCCGGCGTTCAGCGCGACAATGTCCAGTGCCGGGCCCGGCTCGTTGTCCAGCACGGCGCGCAGCATCTGGATGGACTGCTCCGGGCTGTCCACGCGCAGGTTGCGGCTGGCCGACATGGCGATGCCGAAGTCCTCCGGGTGGATCTCGTATTCGCGCACCTTGCCGTCGCGCAGCTCGCCCACCAGGGTGCCGGCGCCCAGCGAGATCTCATCCATGTTGTCGCGGCCCCAGACCACCATGGCGCGCTCGGTACCCAGCTCGCGCAGCACGCGTGCCTGGATACCCACCAGATCGGGATGGAACACGCCCATCAGCACCGACGGCGCGCTGGCCGGATTGGTCAGCGGACCGAGGATGTTGAAGATGGTGCGCACGCCCATCTCGCGGCGGACCGGCGCGACGACCTTCATCGACGGATGATGGATCGGTGCAAACATGAAGCCGATACCGGTCTGCTCGATCGCAGCAGCCACCTGGGCCGGCTGCAGCTCGATGGCCGCACCCAGTGCTTCGACCGCATCGGCGCTGCCGGACTTGGACGACACGCTGCGGTTGCCATGCTTGGCCACGCGCGCACCGGCTGCGGCCGCCACGAACATCGCGCAGGTGGAGATGTTGAAGGTATGCGAGCCATCGCCACCGGTACCGACGATGTCGACCAGGTGGGTGCTGTCGGCCACCGGCACCGCCAGCGCGAATTCGCGCATGACCGTGGCCGCGGCCGCGATCTCGTCGATGGTTTCCTTCTTCACGCGCAGGCCGGTGAGGATGGCGGCGGTCATCATCGGCGACACGTCGCCGCGCATGATCTGCCGCATCAGGTCGACCATTTCATCGAAGAAGATTTCGCGATGCTCGATGGTGCGTTGCAGGGCTTCCTGGGGGGAGAAGCTCATCGGAATACTCCTTGGATCAGGCAGCCGGGCGCTGCAGGAAATTGCGCAGCAGCGCGTGGCCATGCTCGGTGAGGATGGATTCGGGGTGGAACTGCACGCCTTCCACCGGGAACTGGCGGTGGCGCAGGCCCATGATCTCTTCGATCGAGCCATCCTCGTTCTCGGTCCAGGCGGTTACTTCCAGCGCGTCGGGCAGGCTGTGCTTGTCCACCACCAGCGAGTGGTAGCGGGTGGCCTGGTAACGGTCCGGCAGGCCGGCGAACACGCCCTTGCCTTCATGGCGGATGGGCGAGGTCTTGCCGTGCATGATGTTGCCGGCACGGATGACGGTGCCGCCGTAGACCTGGCCGATGCCCTGGTGACCCAGGCACACGCCGAGGATCGGCGTGGTCGGCCCCAGGCGCTGGATCAGCTCCAGCGACACGCCCGCCTCGTTGGGCGTGCACGGGCCGGGCGAAATGACGATGCGCTCGGGCTTCTGCGCGGCGATCTCGTCCACGCTCATCGCATCGTTGCGCACCACCTTGACCTCGGCGCCCAGCGTCTGCAGGTACTGCACGAGGTTGTAGGTGAAGCTGTCGTAGTTGTCGATCATCCACAACATGGTCAGGTTCCGTCGCTTATCAGGAAAATGGCGTACACGTTTTCGGTGTAGGTGATGGGGCCGGCTTCGATGGATTCGGGCTCAGCAGGCGCGGGCGCGGAGGCGGGCGCGTAGCTGCCGGTCACCGAGATCCTGTCGAGGTCCCCGCCGTCCTCGCCCTGCTGCGGCCATTGCCCGGCCCGGATGCCGTAGGCGAAGTCCGGCGCCACGTCGGAAATGCTGTACAGGCCGCGCAGCCGGGTGCCGTAGGCCTTGGCCAGGCCCTGCGCGGACTCGCGGGTCTGGGCCGCTGCCTCGCCCTTGAGTTCGCGGCGCAGCGCCACTTCGCCCGAATAGGTCGGCGCCAGGCTGCTCACCTGTACGTTCTCGTTGGCCTTCAATGCCCCCAGCACATCCTGCATCGCCTTCACGCTGGCGAAGCTGGCACGCAGCTGGCGCGATACGCGGGTACCGATGAAGACCTGCCGGTTCTGCTCATAGCGCGTGGCCGGGCCGATCCGCAGGTTGTCCGCGCGCACGCTGCCTTCCACCGCCTTGTGCTGCTTGAACAGTGCCAGCACGCGCGCGACATTGTCCTGCACGCGGCGGCGCGCGGCGTCGGCATCCATGTCGGTCTCTTCGATGTTCAACTGCAGGCCGAACCGGTCCGGCATCACCACGCGACGCGCCTCGCCCTTCACCAGCAGGTGCGGCTGCGATGGAATGGTATTGGCCTGCGCCCACGCCGACGGGGCCATCGTGGCCAGCAGTGACGACCACAGCAATGCGCTCAGCAGCTTCATGCGGTACTCCTTGTCTTCAACGGGAACAGCGGAACGGCCACGGCACAGCGGCCGTGGCAAGGCAGGCTTACAGGCCCCTGGCGGCCTGGGCGACGGCGCGGAACAACGCGCGGCCCTTGTTCATCGTCTCGTCCCATTCCTTGTCCGGGTCCGAGTCGTAGACGATGCCGGCGCCGGCCTGCACGTACAGGCGGCCGTCCTTGATCACCGCGGTGCGGATCGCGATCGCGGTATCGGCGTCGCCGTGCCAGCCGATGTAGCCGATGCTGCCGGCGTAGACATTCCGCTTGATCGGTTCCAGCTCGCGGATCACTTCCAGCGCGCGGATCTTCGGCGCGCCGCTGACCGTGCCGGCCGGGAAGGTGGCACGCAGCACGTCGGCATAGCTCAGGCCCGGCTGCAGCTGCCCGGTCACTTCGCTGACGATGTGCATGACGTGGCTGTAGCGTTCGATCACGAACTGCTCGCCCACTTCCACGGTGCCGGCCTTCGAGACACGGCCGGCATCGTTGCGGCCGAGGTCGATCAGCATCAGGTGCTCGGCGCGCTCCTTCGGGTCGGCCAGCAGCTCGGCTTCCAGGGCCAGATCCTGCTCGACGGTGGCACCGCGCGGACGGGTGCCGGCAATCGGGCGCACGGTGACTTCGCCATCCTGCAGGCGCACCAGGATTTCCGGCGAAGAGCCGACCACCTGCAGGTCGCCCACATCCAGGAAATACATGTACGGCGACGGGTTCAGTGCACGCAGCGCGCGATACACATCCACCGGACGCGCCTTGAAGGGCACGCTCAGGCGCTGGCTGAGCACCACCTGGAAGATGTCGCCGGCGCGGATGTATTCCTTGCTGCGCTGGACCGCATCGACGAAGCCTTCGCGGGTGAAACCCGAGACGAAATCGGACTCGTCCAGCACGTCGCTGTTGAGCGGCGCCGGATAGCCCGCGCCCGGTGCGCGCAGCTTGGCCGTCAGTGCATCCAGGCGCGCCTGCGCCTGCTCGAAGGCACCCTCGACCCGCGGGTCGGCGTGCACGATCAGGTACAGGCGGCCCTTGAGGTTGTCGAACACCGCCAGCTCGTTGGAGTCCAGCAGCAGGATGTCCGGCGTGCCCAGCTCATCGCGGCCGGCCGGCGGGGCCAGGCGCGGTTCGATGTAGCCGATGCACTCGAAACCGAACCAGCCGACCAGGCCACCGGTGAAGCCCGGCAGGCCGTCCAGCTTCGGCACCGAGTGGGCGCTGCGCAGCGCCTCGACCTCGGCGAACGGGTCGGCCACCTCGCGGGTGTCCACCACCTGGCCATCCTCGCGCACGGTCAGGGTGTGGCCGTGGAAGGCATACACGCGGCGCGCCGGCAGGCCAATGATCGAGTAACGACCAAAGCGCTCGCCGCCTTCGACGGATTCAAACAGGTAGGTATTGGGGCCGTCGGCGAGCTTCAGGTAGACCGAAAGCGGCGTGTCCAGGTCGGACAGCACTTCACGGACGACGGGAATATGGGTGTGGCCTTCAGCGGCCTGCTGCTGAAACTGAGCGTGCGAGTTCAAGACGACTTTCCTTCCGAGACACAGCGTTATGGGGGCGGACGACGGCAACGGGCCACCATCGCCACCAACGGCGTGCGGAAGAAAGGGTATGCGGGGTCGTCAGGCTGGACACCCCTTGACTGTATCGCAGGATCGGCGGGAGGGGAACCCTGGGAAACTGAACCACGGGACGGGCGGGGCCAGCCACGGGAACCGACGACTCTACCTCCCCTTCCCAGCCAGCAACGGGCAACCGGCCGGCAGGTGCATGCGTACCCGGCCCGGTACGCACTCGATCCGGAACCGCTGGGCCTGCACAGGTTCACCGTCGAGGTTGAGCGTCAACGGGCGCTCGGACTCCACCTGCAGCCACGGCAGCCGCGCGCGCGTTGCCAACTGTTCCAGCGCGGCCTGGGTGCCGGACTTCAGCATCTGGCCGAGCGTGGCCGTGACTTCACCCTCCAGCTCCGGAAGCACGGTCACATCCAGCACCCCATCATCGATCAGTGCCTGCGGACACAGTTGTTGGCCGCCGCCGGCCTGGCGACCGTTGCCGATGCCGAGCGCGATGAAATCGCCTTCCCACGCGAAATCCGGGCCCGACAGGCACGCGTGGATCGGCTCGATCCGCCCCAGCTTGGCGATGCCGGTGATCACGTAGGCCAGCCCGCCCAGCATCTTCTTCAAGCCGGCATCGGTCTCCACCGTCACCTGCGTGCCAAAGCCACCGCTGGCGAGATTGGCGCACCACCATTGCGTGCCATCGGCGTCCACGCGCAGAAGATCGATCGCATGCGGCGTCGCCTGCCCGATCAAGGCGAAGGCCTCCTTCGGCTCGGTGGGAATGCCGGCGGCCGTGGCGAAGTCGTTGGCGGTCCCCATCGGAATCAGTGCCAGTGATGGCAGCGCATCCGCTGGTTCCTCACGGTGCGCCAGGGTCTCGGCCACCGCACTGAGCGTGCCATCGCCACCGGCGGCCACGATCACGTCCACACCATGATCGATCGCCTCGGCCACGTAGCGTTCGGCGTCGCCGTCCTCCCACGTCACCCGCACTTCCAGTTGCACGCCCTGCCCGCGCCAATGGCCGACGGCGTCGCGCAGGGCGTCATCGCCGGCGGATTTACCGTTGAGGATCAGGCGCCAGCGCGGGGTGGTCATGCAGAGCTTCCAAGGATGCGGTGGCACAGGCTAGCAATGCGCTGTTTGTCCGCAGTGAATGTCACGCAGATGTCATTCAGCTACCGGAGAATGGGAGGCCATAGCAGGGACGACGGATGGAGGCAGGATCAGCCTCCCACGCATGCAGCGAGGCCACGCCAGTGATTGGCGTGGCTTTTTTTGCCCAGCAGTAGATCCACGCCATGCGTGGATGCACGTCATCTCACCCGTTGGCGAAATCGTGCAGCGCCTGGCCCTGCAGCCGGTACACGGTCCACTCATCCTGCGGTTTCGCGCCGGCGGCGGTGTAGAACTCGATGGCCGGGGTATTCCAGTCCAGCACCGACCATTCGAAACGACCGCAGCCCTCGGCCACGGCCTGGCGTGCGATGTACTTCAGCAGTGCCTTGCCGGCGCCGGCGCCGCGCTTTTCCTGGCTGACATACAGGTCTTCCAGGTAGATGCCCTTTCGGCCCAGCCAGGTCGAGTAGTTATAGAAATACACGGCGTAGCCGATGGCCTCGCCGTCGGCTTCGCAGATCAGTGCGCGTGCAGTGGCATCGGGACCAAACAGGCTCTCGGCGATGCCGATCTCATCGGTCTGCACCGAATGCTCGGCCTTCTCGTAGATCGCCAGCTCGCGGATGAAATGCAGGATCAGGCCAGCATCGGCCTCGGTGGCCGGACGGATGTTCAACAGTGCCATGCGCAGATAAAGGGGACGGAGGGAATTAAACGAGATTAATCCCCTCCGTCCCCTTTTTGTCAGCGTGCCGCGGCGACGTTCGCACGCATCTGCGCGATCACGTCCTGATAGCT
Source organism: Stenotrophomonas veracruzanensis (assembly GCF_032911525.1). Lineage (NCBI taxonomy): Bacteria > Pseudomonadati > Pseudomonadota > Gammaproteobacteria > Lysobacterales > Lysobacteraceae > Stenotrophomonas > Stenotrophomonas veracruzanensis. Next base: position 35,473 of record NZ_JAWJTI010000016.1, on the reverse strand, counting down.
GGTCCTGGCGTTGAAGATGGCCGAGCCGGCGACAAAGGTGTCGGCACCGGCAGCCGCGATCTCGCCGATGTTGTCGGCCTTCACGCCGCCATCGATCTCCAGGCGGATGTCCTTGCCGCTGGCATCGATCATCTTGCGCACCACCTTCAGCTTGTCCAGCGCCGAGGGGATGAAGGCCTGGCCACCAAAGCCCGGGTTGACCGACATCAGCAGCACCAGGTCCAGGTCGTCGAGCACCCAGTCGAGGATATCCACCGGGGTAGCCGGGTTCAGCACGATGCCCGGCTTGCAGCCCAGCGAGCGGATCAGCTGGATGGTGCGGTGCACGTGGCGGCTGGCCTCCGGGTGGAAGCTGATGTAGGTGGCACCGGCCTCGGCGAAGTCCGGGATGATGCGGTCCACCGGCTCGACCATCAGGTGCACGTCGATCGGGGCGGTGACGCCGTGCTTGCGCAGCGCCTGGCAGACCATCGGGCCGATGGTCAGGTTCGGCACGTAGTGGTTGTCCATCACGTCGAAGTGGACCCAGTCCGCGCCGGCGGCGAGGACGTTGTCGACTTCCTCGCCGAGGCGGGCGAAGTTGGCGGACAGGATGGAGGGGGCGATGAGGCAGTGGGACATGGCCGGGCCTTGCAACGAGGGGAAAGAGGGTCAGCGCTTGCGCAGGGTCTTGATGCGGTCGTAGGCGGCATTGATCCGCCGCGACTTCTGCTCGGCCTGCTGCTGCAGCTCGGGGGCGGCGCCGCCAAGCTTGTCGGGGTGGTACTGCGAGATCAGCTTGCGGTAGGCGCGCTCGACCTCGGCATCGGTGGCCTCAGAGGTCAGCCCCAGCTCCCGGTACGGGTTCTCCTTGTTCAGGCGGAACCAGTCCGAGTCAAAGGCATGGCCGATCAGCAGGCCAACCACCGCGCCAAACAGCGGATTGGGCCGGAACAGCAGGGCGCCGGCGATGAATCCGAGCAGTTTTCCGTACCAGCGCATGGCGCTCCGGGGTCGACCGACGAAATGGACGCTCATTTTACGTCACAGCGGGCCCGGACGGCTTTACACTAGGCCGCCCGCTGGTCAGCGGGCCCGCCGGGTCCGTTGGGCAGCCGTATCGACAACGCCCCAGGAGTGCCCGTGCCAACCACGCTGTTGCAATCCGATCTCCCCGGCCTGCCCTTGCGCCACCGCGGCAAGGTGCGTGATGTGTTCGATATCCCGCGCGAGCGGCTGCCCGCAGGGACCCCGCCGGGCGACTACCTGCTGATGGTAGCCACCGATCGCCTGTCGGCGTTCGACGTGGTCCTGCCCGACCCGATTCCGGGCAAGGGCGAGATGCTCTGCCAGGTTTCCAACTTCTGGTTCGCCAAGACTGCGCACCTGATGCCCAACCACCTGACCGGCATCGACGTGGCCAGCGTGCTGCCCGAGGGCGTGGACCCGGCCCTTTACGCCAAGCGCGCGGTGGTCACCCGCAAGCTGAAGCCGGTGCCGGTGGAGGCGATCGCCCGCGGCTACCTGATCGGCAGCGGCTGGAAGGATTACCAGCGCACCGGCAAGGTCAGCGGCATCGACCTGCCCGACGGCCTGCGCCAGGCCGAGCAGCTGCCCGAGCCGATCTTCACCCCCTCGACCAAGGCCGCTGTTGGCGACCATGACGAGAACATCGATTTCGATGCGATGGTGAAGCAGGTCGGTGCGGACCTGGCCGAGCGCGTGCGCGACGCCACCCTGCGCATCTACAAGTTCGCCGCTGATTACGCGCGCGAGCGCGGCATCATCCTGGCCGATACCAAGTTCGAGTTCGGTACCGACGCCGATGGCCGCCTGTACATCATGGACGAGATGCTGACGCCGGATTCCTCTCGTTACTGGCCGGCCGACGAGTACGAAGTGGGCACCAGCCCGCCGAGCTACGACAAGCAGTTCGTGCGCGATTACCTGGAGACGCTGGACTGGGGCAAGACCGCCCCGGGCCCGAACATCCCGGCCGGGATCATCGAGCGCACCCGCGCCAAGTACGCCGAGGCGCTGCAGCGCCTGGCCGGAATCAGCGTCGACTGATTCCCCTGCCCCCGTCCGGAAGGGCGGGGGCGTATTGAAGGCGCGACCGCCGACGGCGGTGCGTCTGCTGGGATGCAGTCGACTGCTCTTCGTTCCGACGGCGAAAATTCCCGCGCTGCGCGCGATAGTCGACTAACAGTCGACTCTACCCGGTCGGCCCCGCCCCATCGGTCCCACCCGGTGCGCCCCACCCCGTCGCCCACCATTCGCCGCCCCTCACCGCCCGGCCCCGGCGGAGTATGCTGGCCGCATGCAGACATCCACCGAGCTTGCGCGGCCGATCGACCGCTATTTCGCCAGCTACTCCGACGACCACCGCAATGTGATCAACCAGCGCATCCACTTGGTGGCGGTTCCGGCGATCCTGTGGTCGGTGGTGGCCCTGCTGTGGTGCCTGCCGCCGCTGATCACCTGGTTCCAGTACGGCATCTGGTCGGCGTTCGCGATGTTCAGCGCCTGGTGCTTCTACAACAAGCTGTCGCGCCCGCTGGGCATCGGCATGCTCATCCAGTTCTTCGTATTCGGCTGCCTGTGCCGCCTGCTGGAGGCCGAGATCGGCCTGCACAACCTGTTCTGGTTGGCGGTGGCCGTGTTCGTGGTGGCCTGGATCGCGCAGTTCATCGGCCACAAGTTCGAGGGCCGCAAGCCCAGCTTCCTGACCGACCTGACCTACCTGCTGATCGGCCCGGCCTGGGTGATGGCCAAGTTCTACCGCAAGCTCGACTGGCGCTACTGACCTGCCCAGGGTCGACGACGCCCATCGTTTCCTGAACGGGCGGATTCCGTCACCCACACTCCACGGCGGCCCTGCCAGCCTGCGCCGGTGACTCGCTCCCCACGTCCCGCCCGCCGACGGCAGCCCCTGTGGGACAGGGCCTGCGGTCCCCCTGCGTGGGCGTAGGGTGTCCCCCGAGGGCAACCGGGGAGGACTGCAGGAACGTGATGCTGCACCGCAGAAAAAATGAATCAGCGAACGTTACATGCAATTGATCGCTGTTCGATGGGTTTCGGCGACATTTCGCGGCCTGTTATCCTCCCTGACCTGCTCGTGAATCATGGATTCCCTGCATGCTCCCCAGCCTGCCCCTGCTGCTGGCCCTGCCATTCCTGATGGCAGCGGCTGTTGCGGCCTTCCCCCGTAGTTCGCGCTCGACTGCTGCCTGGCTGGCGGCGCTGGCGCCGTTGGGCGGACTGGCCATCCTCGGCTGGCTGACCCCGTCCGTACTCGACGGCCAGGTGGTGCGGACGATGGTCCCTTGGCTGCCGCAGATCGGCCTGGACTTCACCCTGCGCCTGGATGGCCTGGCCTGGATGTTCGCCGGGCTGGTGCTGGGCATCGGCGCGCTGGTGGTGCTGTATGCGCGCTACTACCTGAGCCAGCAGGACAACGCGCACCGCTTCTACTGCTACCTGCTGCTGTTCATGGGCGCCATGCTGGGCATGGTGCTGTCGGGCAACCTGCTGTTGCTGATGATCTTCTGGGAAATGACCAGCATCAGCTCGTTCCTGCTGATCGGCTTCTGGTCGCACCGCCAGGACGCCCGTGAAGGCGCGCGCATGGCGCTGGTGATCACCGGCGGCGGCGGCCTGGCGCTGCTTGGTGGCGTGCTGCTGATCGGCCGCATCGTCGGCAGCTTCGACCTGGACGTGGTGCTGGCCGCCGGCGAGCAGATCCGCGCCAGCGCGCTGTACCCGTACGCGCTGTTCCTGGTGCTGGCGGGCATCTTCACCAAGAGCGCGCAGTTCCCGTTCCACTTCTGGCTGCCGCACGCGATGGCCGCGCCGACCCCGGTCTCGGCCTACCTGCACTCGGCCACCATGGTGAAGGCCGGCGTGTTCCTGCTGGCGCGCCTGCATCCGGCGCTGGCCGGCAGCGACCTGTTCTTCTACACGGTCAGCGGCATCGGCGCGCTGACCCTGCTGATCGGCGCCTGGAACGCGATCTTCCAGCACGACCTGAAAGGCCTGCTGGCCTACTCGACCATTTCCCATCTGGGCCTGATCACCCTGCTGTTCGGCCTGTCCACGCCGATGGCGGTGGTGGCTGGTGTGTTCCACATCCTCAACCACGCCACCTTCAAGGCTTCGCTGTTCATGGCCGCCGGGATCATCGACCACGAGACCGGCACCCGTGACATGCGCAAGCTGGGCGGCCTGCGCAGGCTGATGCCGTTCACCAGCGCACTGGCGATCATCGCTTCGCTGGCGATGGCCGGCATCCCTCTGCTCAACGGCTTCCTGTCCAAGGAAATGCTGTTTGCCGAGGCGATCACGGCCGGAGGCCCGGGGATCATGCGCACGGCGGTGTCGATCGCCGCGTTGCTGGCTGGCGTATTCGGGGTGGCGTACAGCCTGCGCTTCGTGCACGACACCTTCTTTGGCCCCGGCCCGCACGACCTGGACCGCGTGCCCCACGAACCACCGCGCTGGATGAAGGTGCCGGTGGAACTGCTGGTGGTGATCTGCGTGGCGGTAGGCGTGGCACCCGCACTGACCGTGGCGCCGGTGCTGCATGCCGCTGCGGCCTCGATCCTCGGTAGCGCCATGCCCGAGTACAGCCTGGCGGTATGGCACGGCTTCAACCTGCCGCTGGCGATGAGCGCCATCGGCGTGGTCGGCGGCGTGGCGCTGTACTTCGGCCTGCGCAAACTGATCAACCTGCACGCGGTGACCAACGTCAGCACTGGCCGCAACGTGTTCCACGCGCAGCTGGACGCGATCTCCGCGCTGGCCATGCGCCTGACCAACGGCATCGCCAACGGCAGCCTGCAGCGCATGCTGCTGGGCCTGGTGCTGGTGGCCATCGTGGTCGCGGCCGCGCCGTTCGTGGCCAATCCGGCCTCGCCGAACTGGACCGCGCCACAGCCGATCCCGCTGCTGGGCTGGGTGCTGTGGCTGGTGATGATGGCCTGCGCCGTTGCCACCCTGCGCATCTACAAGCAGCGCCTGCTGGCGGTACTGCTGGTGGGCGGCGTCGGCCTGATGGTGGCGCTGACCTTCGTGTTCCTGTCCGCACCCGACCTGGCCCTGACCCAGCTGCTGGTGGAAATGGTGACCCTGGTGCTGATGCTGCTGGGCATGAACTACCTGCCCGCGCAATCCGGGCCCGAGCGGCCGCGCTGGCGCAAGCGCCGCGATGCAGTGATCGCGATCATCGCCGGCGCCGGCATGGGTGCGCTGGCCTATTCCGCGATGACGCTGCCGCCCAACACCATGGCCGGCGAGATGCTCGCCCGTGCCCTGCCCGAAGCGTATGGGCAGAACGTGGTCAACGTGATCCTGGTCGACTTCCGCGGCTTCGATACTTTCGGCGAGATCACCGTGTTCGGTATCGCCGCGCTGGTGGTGCATGCCCTGCTGCGGCGCACGCGGATGGCGCCGGAGCAGATCATGCCCGGCCCGCCGATCAAGCTGCCGGTGCCGGCCGACTTGGCGCAGATCATGTTCCCGCTGACGCTGACCGTGTCGATCTTCCTGTTCCTGCGCGGCCACAACGCGCCGGGCGGTGGCTTCATCGCCGGCTTGGTGCTGGCGGTGCCGCTGCTGATCCAGTACGTGATCCAGGGCACCGCGTCGGTGGAATCGCGCTTCGGCTTCGACTACATCCGTTGCATCGGCATGGGCCTGCTGATCGCCCTGCTCAGCGGCAGTGCCTCGATGCTGTTCGGCGTGCCGTTCCTCACCAGCGGCCACCTCGACCTGCACCTGCCGCTGATCGGCGACGTGCCGTTGGCCAGCGCGATTGGTTTTGACATCGGCGTGTATCTGGTGGTGTTCGGCGGCGCCATGCTGATGCTGTCGATGATGGGCACGATCAAGCCGTCGCGTACCCGCACTGCCCGCAAGGGTGAGATCGACCTGCAACGCCGTTCGGCCCGCACCGGGGAGATGCACTGATGGAACTGGCCCTGGCGACCGCGATCGGCGTACTGACCGCCATCGGCATCTACCTGCTGCTGCGTGCGCGCAGCTTTGATGTGATCCTCGGCATGACCTTCCTGTCCTACGCCACCAACCTGCTGATCTTCGCCGGTGGCCGCGTGGTGCTGGGCAAGGCGCCGGTGCTGCAGGAGGGCGTGGACAGCCACCTCGGCAACTACACCGACCCGCTGCCGCAGGCGCTGGTGCTGACCGCGATCGTGATCGCCTTCGCGATGACCGCCGTGAGCATCGTGCTGGCCATGCGCAGCCGCAGCGACAACCACAGCGACCATGTGGACGCCCACGAACCGGATGACAACCTGCAGGATGAGCGCGTACCGCCGCGCCAGGGCGAGGACCGCGCATGAACCATCTGGTGATCCTGCCGATCCTGATTCCGTTGCTGGGTGCTGCGCTGTCGCTGTTCGTCGAACACCGCCGCTATGGCCCCAAGGTGCAGCGCGCGGTGGCCTGGACCGCGCTGTCGGCGCTGGCGCTGGCGGTGGGCCTGCTGTTCGCGTCGACCGCAGGCGGTGACATCAACGTCTACCTGCTCGGCGACTGGCCGTCGCGGCTGGGCATCGCGCTGGTGGCCGACCGGCTGTCAGCGTGGATGCTGCTGACCACCCTGCTGCTGGCCATTCCCTGCCTGCTGCACGCCTGCTCGGGCTGGGACCGCCGCGCTCCGCACTTCCATGCACTGTTCCAGTTCCAGCTGGTCGGCCTCAACGGCGCGTTCCTGACCGGCGACATCTTCAACCTGTTCGTGTTCTTCGAGGTGATGCTGATCGCCTCCTACGGCCTGCTGCTCAGCGGTGGCCGCGGCCTGCGCATGCGCATCGGCCTGCACTACGTGGTGTTCAACGTCACCGCCTCGACCCTGTTCCTGATCGCGCTGGGCCTGCTGTACGCCACGCTGGGTTCGCTGAACATGGCCGAGTTGTCGCAGCGCATCGCCGAGGTGCCGCCGGCGCAGCTGACCCTGGTGAAGGCGACGATGGGCCTGTTGCTGCTGGTGTTCTGCGCCAAGGCCGCGCTGATGCCCCTGTACCTGTGGCTGCCGGAAGCGTATTCGCGCGCACCGGCCGCAGTGGCTGCGCTGTTCGCGATCATGACCAAGGTCGGCCTGTACTCGGTGCTGCGCATCCAGATGCTGTGGTTCGGCGACGACGCCGGCGCGATGGCCGGCTATGGCCGCGACTGGCTGCTGTGGGCCGGCGTGGCAACGCTGGTGCTGGGTGGCCTTGGCGCATTGGCCGCGACCCGCCTGCGCGTGTTGATCTCGTACCTGGTGATCGTGTCGGCAGCCACGCTGTTCATCGCGTTCTCGGTGGGCACGCCGCGGGTACTCTCCGCCGGCCTGTACTACCTGCCGCACAGCAGCTTCGTCGCTGCCGCGCTGTTCCTGATCGCCGACCTGATCCGCCGCCGTCGCGGCGGCGCCAGCGACCGCAAGGAAGTGGTTGCGCCGATGCCGGGCAAGGAAACGCCGGCGGTGCTGTTCCTGATCGGCGCGGTGTCGGTGGCCGGCCTGCCGCCGCTGTCGGGCTTCCTGGCCAAGGCCGCGCTGCTGGCCGGCATGCCGGCGCAGTACACCGTCCCGGTCTGGACCGCCGTGCTGGTCAGCAGCCTGCTGGTGATCATGGGCCTGACCCGCGGCGGCATCCGCCTGTTCTGGCGCGTGCCGCCGGTCGATCCGGAAGCACCGAAGCCGCGCAAGGCCCGCCTGCGCCGGGTCGAGCTTTACGCGGCCTGCCTTCTGCTGGCCTACGGCATCGGCATGACCCTGGCCGCAGCACCGCTGATGCGCTACACCGACGCCACCGCCGCACAGCTGCTGCAACCCAGCGAATACGTGCAGCAGCTGCGTGCGACCACGCCGGAGATCCGCCAGCCATGACTGCCCAGCGCTCCCTGTTCCGTCGCCTGATTCCCTCGCCGATGCTCAGCATCATGGTGGTGGCGTTCTGGCTGCTGATGTCCGACAGCTTCACCCTCGGCCAGATCGTGCTGGGGCTGCTGCTGGGCCTGGTGGTGCCGCTGTTCGCCGCACGCCTGGACCGCGAATTCGCCCGCATCGGCACCCTGCGCCCATTGCCGAAACTGCTGTGCGTGACCCTGTGGGACATCCTGATGTCCAACATCCGCGTTGCCCTGCAGGTACTGGGCCCGGAGAAGAACATCCACCCGGGTTTCATCTGGCTGCCGCTGGACATCGCCAACATCCACGGCATCGCCGCGCTGACCAGCATGATCACGCTGACCCCGGGCACGGTCTCGGCCGCGCTCAGCGACGACCGCAAGTTCCTGCTGGTGCACGTGCTGCACCTGGAGGACCCACAGGACCTGATCGATACGATCAAGCGCCGTTACGAGGCGCCGTTGATGGAGATCTTCCCATGACCGGTTTTGAAGTCATCCAGACCACGCTGGTGGTGTGCATGCACGTGGTTGGCCTGGCCATGCTGCTGGCCACCTGGCGCCTGCTGCGCGGGCCGACCGTGCCCGACCGCATTCTCGCGCTGGACACGCTGTCGGTGACCGCAATCGCCGAGCTCATGCTGTTCGGCATGTACCTCAACTCGCCGATCTACTTCGAGGCGGCGCTGATCATCGCCATGCTCGGCTTCGGCAGCACCGTGGTGCTGAGCAAGTTCGTGCTGCGCCGGGACATCGTCGAATGATCACCGCGATCCAGATCGGCCTGTCGATCCTGCTGCTGTTCGGCTGCTTCTTCATCCTGGTCGGCGCACTGGGCCTGGTGAAGCTGTCCACGTTCTTCAAGCGCCTGCACGCACCGACCAAGGCCACCACGCTGGGCGTGGGCTGCGTGCTGGTGTGCTCGGTCTGCTACCACATCTTCCTCGGCCAGGACCCGCAGCCACGCGAGCTGCTGATCACCGTGTTCCTGTTCATCACCGCGCCGATCAGCGCACACATGATGGCCAAGGCCGCGCTGTCGCTGCTGATGGAGACCCGCCCCACCCTGCCGGGTAACGAACGTGCCGCCGAGGAGCAGCTGCCGCCGCCGGAGCCGGTGCGGGAAGAAGAAACCACGCAGAACCGGTAATTCCGGTAGAGGCCGACCTTGGTCGGCGCTTTTTCCCCGAGTGCCAACCAAGATTGGCCCACCGGGTGATCGGTGGTGGGTGCCGACCGTTGGTCGGCACGAAATCAACCGCATCCACGCATGGCGTGGATCTACAACACCGGTGCGCCCACCAGCAGCAGTTCCAGCACGAACCAGCCGACGAACGCGACCAGCAGGATCGCGCCTTCGCCACGGCTGATCTTCAGGTCGCCGCGCAGCATCGGGTACAGCACCAGCGCGAACGCCAGCAGCGCCGGCAGTTCCAGGCGCACGAACGAGGCCGGCAAGGCCAACGGCTGCAGCACCGCCATCGCCCCGATCACCAGCAGCAGGTTGACCACGCTGGAGCCCAGCACGTGGCCCAGCACCATGTCGCCATGACCACGGCGTGCGGCAGCGATGGCGGTGGCCACCTCAGGCAATGCGGTGCCGACTGCTACCGGCAGCAAGCCCACCAGCAGCGGCGTCCAACCCAGGGCTGCACCGAAATCCGCTGCGGCCCCCACTACCAGGCGTGCGCCCCAGTACAGGGCCAGCGCCGCGATCAGCACCCGCAGCACGTTCAACGGCAGGCTGGTGCGGCTCACTGCGGATTCGGCAATGGCCACCTGCACCTCCTCACTCTCGCTGCGACCACCGCGCAGCAGCAGCACCTGCACCACGATGAAGCCGGCCAGCAGTACGCCGCCTTCCCAGCGTGCAAGGCCGCCATCAAGCCCGAACAGGATCAGCAGCACGCCGGCCGCCAGCAGCGACCACCACAGCACGGTCTGCAGGCGCGCGCGCAGCAGCAGGGGTGCAGCCATGGCCGCCACCGCCAGGGTCAGGCCCAGGTTGACGATGCTGCTGCCCACCGCGTTGCCCAGTGCCAGCTCCGGTTGAGCCACCGCCAGCGCGCGTGCGTTGACCGCCAGTTCCGGCAACGAGGTGGTTATCCCGAGCAGCAGCAGCCCCGCAGTGAACGCGCTGGCCCCAAAGCGCTGGGCCAGACCGGACACGGCCTTGACGATGGAGTCCCCGCCCAGCGCCAGCAGCAGCAGGCCGAGCAGGAACCAGGCAATGGCAATGGCGATCATCGAGCACTCCCCAGCAGTGGTGCCGCGATTCTACGCTTGGCCCGCGCGCGTGGCTGGGCCGTGGATCAAGGATCAGCCACAGCCTTCGGCATAGTCGACCTGCGGGGTCTTCCCTACCCGCCATGCGCCGACTCTGCCGTCCGCGCCGAGCGCGAAGTCGATCACCGCATCGCCTTCCTGCGCCGGCCGCACGCGCAGGTGCTGGGCCTTCTCATCGTACTTGTCGGGGCCGACATCAGCGCGCTCGGGGTACAGCACCTGCAGCTCACCCAGAGTCATGCCGACCTTGCCGCCACCTGGTGCCGTGATGGCTGCGCTGCGCACGTCGTAGCGCACCAGCTTGCGGCCTTCGATCATCAGGTGTGGATCCTCGGCATTCTGCGGGCGCAGGAAGTAGCAGCCGTCGTTGCTGTCGTGGGCCGGCAGCGGTTTGCCGCCCGCGTCCGTGCCCAGCCCCTGCAGTGGCGTTTCGAAACCGCTGCGGATCTCGGCGATGCCAGCGCCCAGCTTCGCGCCGGCGAAGCCGTCCAGCCGCGCTGGGCTGTCCTTGCGGAGGTCGTTCGCTGGGCGGGCTGCCAGATCAGGATCCGTCGACTGGGCTGGTCCGGTCGCCGAGGCGGTTTCTGCCGGGGTATCGCTACCGCTGCCAGCCGCCCCCTGCTTGTCGGGGCCGGCACTGCAGGCGGTGAGCGAAAGGAGCAACAGACCAGCAATCGGGAGGTGCTTCATCGGTGCGGTTCCCTGGCGCGAAGATGGGTGCACGCTAGCGCAGCGCACGTGCAGATGCTGCATTGTCATCGCGGTTTCATCGCCTTCGTTCAGGCTCGGCGTGCACCGACTTGGCTGTCCCTTCCATGCAACCGCGCAAGACCGACCTCGCCCGAACCGCGCTGCAGGCCCACCGCGCGCCGCTGGACATGCGCCAGCGCCGGCTGCTGATCCTGTGCGACGGCCAGCGCAGCATCGCCGAACTGACCGGCCTGCTCGGCCCGGAGGCGCCGGCGATGGTCATCCAGCTGGTGCAGGCCGGCTACCTGAGCACCGGCCCGGCAGCGGCGGCCCCCTCCCCTCCAGCCGTTGCCGGGCCGGCCGGGGCCGCATTGGCGCAGGCGCAGGCGCAGGCGCCGGCAGCGCCTGCCGCCACGCCGGTCGAACGCCGCCGCTCGCTGGTGGCCGCGCGAATCTACATGCTGGGGATCCTGGAGATGCAACGTCACCCGCAGGCGGCGGCATTGTTCCGCGACCTGCAGCAGGCACGCGCCGAGGAAGACGTGCTGCAGCGGCTGCAATCGGCGATGCAGATGCTGCCCGGGCTGACCTCGGATGGCTATTGCCAGCGCGTGCGGCAACGCCTGCTGGAGGCGCTGCCGCTGGAGCATTGCGACGCGTTCGTTGAGATCGCTTGAAGAAAAAAGGGGACGGAGGGGATTAAGCCGCAATCAGCACACGTGTGCCTGAAACGACTTAATCCCCTCCGTCCCCTTTTTCGGGTCAACGGAAATTGTTGCGCAGGCCGTTCCAGCACTGCTGGTAATCGCCTTGGCGATGGCCCGCTGCCAGCGCCTGTGCGGTCGGGCGGATCACCGCGCGGGTCTCGAACATGAAGGCCATCGTGTCCTTTATCACATCGGCCTTGGACAGATCGGCACTTGAGGCCTTGTCGAAGGTCGGCGCGTCCGGGCCGTGACCGCTCATGCAGTTGTGCAGCGACGCGCCACCCGGCACGAAGCCTTCGGCCTTGGCATCGTAGGCGCCATGCACCAGGCCCATGAACTCGCTGGCGATGTTGCGGTGGAACCACGGCGGGCGGAACGTGTTCTGCGCCACCAGCCAGCGCGGCGGGAAGATCGCGAAGTCCATGTTGCTGGTCCCCGGCGTGTCGCTGGGCGAATGCAGCACCAGGAAGATCGACGGATCCGGGTGGTCGTAGCTGATCGAACCGATAGTGTTGAAGCGACGCAGATCGTAGCGGTACGGCGCGTAATTGCCGTGCCAGGCCACCACGTCCAGCGGCGAATGGTCGATCGGCGCACGCCACAGGCGGCCTTCGAACTTGGCGATCAGCTCAAAGTCGCCATCGACATCCTCGAACGCCGCGTGCGGGGTTTCGAAGTCGCGCGGGTTGGCCAGGCCGTTGGAACCGATCGGGCCAAGGTCGGGCAGCTTCAGCAGCGCGCCGTAGTTCTCGCAGATGTAGCCGCGGCTCGGGCCATCGGGAAGTTCGACACGGAAGCGCACACCACGCGGGATCACCGCGATCTGCTGCGGCTCGATCTCGATCACGCCCAGTTCGGTCAGCAGGCGCAGCGCGCCCAGCTGCGGCACGATCAGCAGCTCGCCATCGGCGTTGTAGAAGTAGCGGCCGACCATGTCGCGGTTGGCGGCATAGAGGTGGATGCCCACGCCGGCATGCGCGTCGGGCGAGCCGTTGCCGCCCATCGTGTACAGGCCTTCGACGAAGTCGGTCGGCAGCTCCGGTAGCGGCAGCGGGCTCCAGCGCAGCTGGTTCGGCGAGGCCGGCTGTGCGCCGAAATCACACTGCAGCTGCGACTGCGCGAACGGGGTGAACTCGCCGTGGGTCACCGCCGGGCGGATCCGGTACAGCCAGCTGCGGCGATTGCTGCCACGCGGCGCGGTGAAGGCGGTGCCGGTCAACTGTTCGGCGTACAGGCCGTGGGCCACCTTCTGCGGTGAGTTCTGCCCGACCGGCAGCGCGCCGGCGACGGCCTCGGTGGCGAACTCGTTGCCGAAGCCGGACTGATAGCCGCGGGCGGTGATGGCGGGGGACATGGGGGCTCCTGGGTGCGGCGAGACCGGAACGGAAAGCAGCCGAGCATGGCTCGGCTCTACAGATGGGCAGGCGCCGGGACTGGCCCGGCGCTACCGATGACCTTACAGCACGCCGCGGCGGATCTGGTCGCGCTCGATGCTCTCGAACAGCGCGGTGAAGTTGCCTTCGCCGAAGCCTTCGTTGCCCTTGCGCTGGATGATCTCGAAGAAGATCGGGCCAATGCAGTTCTGGGTGAAGATCTGCAGCAGCTTGCGCTGGTGGGTTTCCGGATCGGCGTCGATCAGGATCTTGTTCCTGGCCAGGCGCGCCACGTCTTCACCGTGGTTCGGCACGCGCTGGTCGATCACGTCGAAGTAGGTCTCCGGCGTGTCGAGGAAGTCCACGCCCTGCGCACGCATGGCTTCTACGGTCTCGTAGATGTTCTCGGTGAAGCAGGCGATGTGCTGGATGCCCTCGCCCTTGTACGCGTCCAGGTACTCGTTGATCTGGCTCTTCGGGTCGGACGATTCGTTCAGCGGGATGCGCACGATGCCGTCCGGCGCGGTCATCGCCTTGGACACCAGGCCGGTCTTCAGGCCCTTGATGTCGAAGTAGCGGATCTCGCGGAAGTTGAACAGACGCTCGTAGTAGTCCGACCACTGCTGCATGTTGCCGAAGTACAGGTTGTGGGTCAGGTGGTCGATGAAGGTCAGGCCGAAGCCCACCGGGTGCAGGTCGGCACCGGCGATCGGCTCGTAGTCGCCGTCGAAGATGCTGCCGGCGCTGCCGTAGCGGTCGACCAGGTACAGCATGCAGTCGCCGATGCCCTTGATGACCGGCGCGCTGACGGCCTTGCTGTCCGGCTTGAAGGTGATGGCTTCGGCGCCGTTGCCCAGCGCGGTCTGGTAGACCTCCTGGCCCGGCTTCTTGAAGCGGATGGCGAAGCCGCAGGCGCACGGGCCATGCTTTTCGGCGAAGTCCGAAGCGAAGGAATCGGGGTCTTCATTGACCAGGAAGTTGACGTCGCCCTGGCGATAGACGGTAATCGGACGCTGCTTGTGCTTGAGCACCGCGCTGAAGCCCATCTTCCGGAAGTACTCGTGCAGCTCCTGGCCACGGCCGGCCGGGGCGGCGAATTCGACGAACTCGAAGCCGTCGATGCCCATCGGGTTCTCGAAGGTGGTGACCTGCATGCCGGGGTTGGGATGCGAGGCGGTCGGGACTGCGGTATTCATGGCGTGGCTCCGAATCGGTACCGCATCGGTACAAACCAGGTGCGGGCAGGTAGGGACCCGGCGAGAATGCAGGGTCTGGACCCACCCCTTATAGTTACACTTGAAACCACCAGCAAGGTGCACCGCAACATGAGCCCCGCCGATCCCGTTTCGACCCGCCTGCGTGCCTCGCACGTCCTGCTCGACCTGGAACAGTTCCTGCCTTACCGGCTGAGCGTGCTGTCCAACCGGGTCAGCGGCAACATCGCCAAGCTATACGGCGATCGTTACGGTCTGGCGATCCCCGAGTGGCGGGTGATCACCATCCTGGCGCTGTACCCGGGCTCCTCGGCCAGCGAGGTCTCCGACCGCACGGCGATGGACAAGGTAGCGGTCAGCCGCGCCGTGGCCCGCCTGCTGGAGCGCGGCTTCATCAAGCGCGAGACCCACGGCGACGACCGCCGCCGCTCGGTGCTGGCGCTGTCGGCAGCCGGCTTCGAGGTGTACGAAACCATCGCCCCGATGGTGATCGAGATCACCCGCAAGCTGATGTCGGTGCTGAGCGAGGAGGAAGAGCAGGTGCTGGAGAAGCTGATCCTGCGCTTGGCCGGCGAAGGCTTGGAGCGGATGGGCGAGGGGGTCTGAAAGAAAAAGGGGACGGAGGGGATTAAGTCATTTTGGGCCCCAAATCGCCGGTGCCCACCCTGTCCGGCGGAACAGTGGCGGGGCGATTGTCGTCCTCCCCCTTTGATCTGACGGGACCCGCTCTCCAGCGGGCTGTGGGCCGACTGCAAACGAGGCCATCGAACGCATTCACTTCACGCAGATCCCGTCCTGAAGTGTCGCCTTCGCCCACCGGCATTTCCGCATTGGCCCGATACGGCCCGTTTCCGCGAGGCTGGTGTATCGAAAGGGGCTGATCCAGTGGATTCTCCTATTGGACTGTCCGTGTGTACGGCCTGACGGTAAACGTTCAACGGGTATCAGCCCGGCCATGGATCCACATCGGACGGGCTCCCTCATGGATGACTCGCGTTCAACGCTGCCGCATGGCCAGGAATTGCTGGCCGATCTCAGAGAGCTGATCTGCGCGGCGCGCAACAGGATGCACAGGGCCATCAACGCCGAGCTCACTCTGTTGTACTGGCGAATCGGGCGTCGCATCCATGTGGACCAGATGGCTGGGCGACGTGCGCGCTACGGAGAGGTCCTCTTCACCCGGATAGCAAAGGCGCTGACGACCGAATTCGGTACCTCCTTCGGTGAGAAGAGCCTGCGCCGGATGGTGCAGTTCTCCACCGCATTTGCAGATGAGCAGATTGTCGTATCGCTGATACGACAATTGAGCTGGACCCACTTCATCGCGCTGATCCCACTGGCGGATCCGCTCAAGCGCGACTTCTATGCGCAGATGGCCGCCACCGAGGGCTGGAGTGTGCGCACATTGCGCCAACGCATCGATTCGATGCTGTACGAGCGCACGGCGCTTTCCAGTCAACCAGAGCAGACCATCGCCGATGAGTTGGCAGCACTGCGCGGCAACCAGCAGCTGTCTCCGGGGCTGGTACTGCGTGATCCCTACGTACTGGATTTCCTTGGCCTGAGGGACAGCTGGGACGAGCAGGACCTTGAAAGCGCGATCCTTCGCGAGATGCAGGGCTTCCTGCTCGAACTTGGCACGGGTTTCAGTTTCGTCGCCCGCCAGAAGCGCATCCAGATCGACGGTGATGACTTCCACCTGGACCTGCTGTTCTACAACCGGCGTCTGCGCAGGCTGATCGCCATCGAGCTGAAGATCGGCGAGTTCAAGCCCGCCTACAAAGGGCAGATGGAACTCTATCTGCGATGGCTGGACCGCTACGAACGTGAGGACGGCGAGCAAGCGCCGTTGGGCATCATCCTCTGCACAGGGAAGAAGGCCGGCCAGATCGAATTGCTGGAGCTGGACCGGTCAGGCATCCATGTTGCGGAATACCTGACCACCCTGCCCTCTCGTGAGGTCCTCAAGCAAAGATTGCAGACCGCCATGGAGCGGGCCCGGCAACAGTTGCAGACCGCGGCACCCAGCCCTCCGTAGATTCACGCCCTGCGTGGATGGCGCCCACGCCTCAACTCAGATGCTTGCGGCGCGCATGGATCCACGGCACCGCCAGTGCGGCAATGGCACCGCCGGCGAAGCCGAGCGAGGCGGCAACCGTGGCCGCTTCGACCGCCCCCGGCAACGCCAGCGCGGCAGCTACGAGCAGCAGCGACGGCAGGCCGACGAAGGTGCCCAGGAAGAAGTGCCAACGCGGTGACCAGGTGTTGAGCTGCAGCAGGCTGACCGGCTGCCAGGCTTCCGAGGCGGCCTCTTCGGCGATCTTCGCCACGGCCCTGCCCAGATCTACCTCCGGCAGCGCGCGCCCCTGGCGTGCGGTCGCCAGCAGCTCGGCCACGGCCTCCACCGGCGGGAAACTGGACGGCCACGCAACCGGCGCCGGCACGCCGTAGGCGGTCAGCACCGGCACGCTCAGCCACGGCGCTACCAACGGGCGCATGCGGCGGCGACCATGCACGCACCAGATCTGCGGCTGGCCGTGCGCGGTGACGCTGTACAGCGCCAGTTCGTTGGCCGGCGGATAGCCGAGCATGGTCACCCGCGCCGCCAGGCTGTCCTGGCCCATCGCACGCAGGAAACCCGGGCGGCTGCGCCCTTCCTGCATCCACGCCAGGCCGAGTGCCCCCACCAGATACGCCTCGGCCACGTCCTTGCTGCCGGCGGTGGCGCGTTCGTCACTGGCCAGGTACCAGGCCAGCGATTTCGGTTCGGCGACATCCTCCAGGCCCCAGCGGCTGTCGTCACCGAGCACGTGGCGCACTGGCAGCCGCGCCGGCGCGGTCTCGCCACGCTCGCCTGGCTGCAGGAACGGCAGCACGCCCTGGATGAAGGTGGACAGTTCGATCGCGCGCACGCCATGGCCCTGCCATTCCGGTGGCAGCAACCCGGCCAGCTGGCCGTCGGCGGCCAGCGCATCAAGACGCGCCTTCTGTTCGACCAGCTTCTGCACCGCACCTTTCAGCACTACGTTGTCGGGCAGCGCGATCTGCGGCAGGCGGTGGCGCGGCGGCGCCAGTTCGACGGTTTCCTCGCCGGTACCGGCGTCATCCAGCAGGGCCTCCTGCGGCGGCAGGGTCACGCCCTCGCCTGCCCCAGCCTCGGCCAGGTTGCTGGCAGGTTCGGGCAGTCGTTCGGCGTGGTCGCTGTGCATGGGCGTTCCGGTAGGTTGCGTCGACGGGGCGTCGACTGAGGTCCTTGCCGGTAACGGCGTACATGCAGTGAAGTTGAGACGCCGATTCGAAGAGTGTGACGGCGCGCGCAGTAGATCCGCGCGAGGCGCGGATGCGCCACAGTGCCGACCAACGGTCGGCACCCACCGGAGTTGGCGGCCAGCGGTCGGCACCCACCCGAGCATGCCGACCAACGGTCGGCATCCACCGGGGTTGGCGGCCAGCGGTCGGCACCCACCCGAGCATGCCGGCCAGCGGCCGGCACTACCCCTATTCCGGTTTGTCAGGTGCCCACTGCTTGAGGAACGCGGTCACGCGCGCGGGCTGGAAGGCTTCGCCCTTGCGCAGCTCTCCGGTGGCCTGCGATACCAGCAGTCCGCCATCGGCATCGAGCACGAGCAGGTACGGGTAGTCGCGCTCCATCATCGGGAACTGGGCGAAGAAGGCGGTGTTGGGTTGTTCGTCGCTGGCGTTGACCTTCACCCACACGTAGTGGGCGTCGCGGAAGCGGCGCAGGTCGCCGTTGCCTTCCACCACCTCGTCCAGCGCCCGGCAGCGATCGCAGGCGGCGTTGCCGACCTCGAGCAGGATACGCTTCTTGCCGCGCTGGGCTTCCACCTTGGCGGTGGCCAGATCGTCGGCGGGGTCGCGGGCCGGGTCGAACTGCGCGCCGAGCCCGGCGATGGCGGCGATATCCGCCGCCACCGGGGTGTTGCCCGAGGCCACCGGTTCGCTGGGGTCAGCGACCGGTGGCTCGGTGGGTCGGGTATCCAGGGGCTGCGTAGGCTCGGCGGCGGCAGGCGGTTGCGGTTGGGAACAGGCGCCGATCAGCGCCGCACAGACCACCACTACCGCAGTACCGAGCTTGCTACGCATGCCTTCTACCCTCTCATCATTACTTGACGCCGTGCATCAGCTTGTTGATCAGCGGGGCAACCAGGAACAGCACCACGCCGGAGCCGATCAGGGCCCAGAACCCGAAGGTATACCCCTTCAGGGCCGACTCGACCGTCATGCCACCTTCACCACTGACCACGCCAGCGAAGATGCCCGACAGGTTGTTGCCGATGCCGGTGGACAGGAACCAGCCACCCATGCCGAAGCCGACCAGACGCACCGGGGCCAGCTTGGTGACCATCGACAGGCCGATCGGCGACAGGCACAGCTCACCCACCGACTGGATGACATAGACCATGAACAGGGTCCAGAACGGGATCTTGCCGTCCACGACCATCTGCGACAGGGCGAACATCAGCAGGGCGAAGGCGGCGCCGTTGAACAGCAGGCCCAGGCCGAACTTGCGCGGAATGGACGGATTGGCGCGGCCCAGGGCCACCCAGATCCAGGCGATGATCGGGGCCAGGGTGATGATCGCCACCGAGTTGACCGACTGGAACCACGCGGTCGGGAACGTCCAGTCACCCATCTGGCGGTTGACGATGTTCTCGGCCAGGAAGGTGAACGAGCTGCCGGCCTGTTCGAAGAACATCCAGAACATCACGTTGAAGGCGAAGATGATCAGCATCGCGATCACGCGGTCGCGCTGCACCTTGCCCTCGCGGATGCCCTCGACCAGCAGCAGGATGGCCAGCGCGGTGAACATCGCGCCCAGGATCCAGGCCAACGCGGTGGCGCCGGTGGCCAGCAGGAAGTACGCAACCGGGATGGCGACCACGGCACCGACCAGCACCATGATGATGCGGCCGAAACCTTCAGCACCGGCCGGCGGTGCACCGATGCCCTTCAGGCCGGCGCGACCGATGTAGAACCACACCAGCGAGATCAGCATGCCTACGCCGGAGGCGATGAACACGACCTTGTAGGACGGCATTGCATCGGTACCGAAGACCTTGCGGGCCAGGTACTCGGTCAGCACCGGGGCGATCATCGCGCCGATGTTGATGCCCATGTAGAAGATGGTGAAGCCCGAGTCGCGGCGCTCGTCCTTCAGGCCGTACAGCTTGCCGACCATGGTCGAGATGTTCGGCTTGAACAGGCCGTTGCCGACGATGATCGTGGCCAGGCCGAGCTTGAAGATGTGCTCCTGCGGCAGCGAGATCATGAACAGGCCAGCGGCCATGATGATCGCGCCGGTCAGGATCGAGCGCTGGTAGCCCAGTACCCGGTCGGCCACGTAGCCGCCGAAGATCGCTGCGGCATACACCAGGGCCAGGTAGGCGCCGTAGATGCGGCTGGCGTCGCCTTCACCGGCAGCGCTGCCGTTGTAGAACTGGGCAACGATGTACAGCACCAAGGCCCAGCGGATGCCATAGAACGCAAAGCGCTCCCAGAACTCGGTCATGAACAGCATCCACAACGGACGCGGATGGCCCATCGTGGTCTTGAAGTCCGGCAGCGCCGGCTCTGGGGTGTTCGCAGTGGCGTTTAGGCTCATGCGGATTTCCTGGTTCGGTGGATGACGAGCACGTCCGGTGTGCAGTTGGAGCAACGCGCGAGGATCACCGACTTCTGGCGTTCACGTCAAATACACGCCGTTTGAGGCAGGTGGCAGCCTGCTCCCTGAACTTGCATCTGAAACGATCCAGCCGCCGGCCGGGATCCAAGCTGAATGGGGGGGGTCAGCCCAGCTCTGCCGGGGGCGCGGCCTGCAGGCTGGTGCGCACCTGGAACAGTTCGGGGAAGAAAGTCAGCTCCAATGCCTTGGCCAGGAAGCCCACGCCGGACGAGCCACCGGTGCCGCGCTTGAAGCCGATCACCCGCATCACCGTGCGCATGTGTCGGAATCGCCACAGCTGGAAGGCGGTCTCCAGGTCCACCAGGTCCTCGCACAGCGCGTATTCGCGCCAGTAGCGGTCGGTGTCCTGGTAGATGCGCTCGAAGACTGGCTGCAGTGCGTCGTCGGCCACGTGCGGCTGGGTCCAGTCATGGGCCTCGTAGACCGCCGGCACGGCATGGCCGAAGCGGGCCAGGTACTTCAGGAATTCCTCGTACAGGCTGGGCGCCTCCAGCACGGTGCGCAGCTGCGCCTGCCCGGCCGCATCGTGCTCGAACACCTGCAGCATCTGCGCGTTCTTGTTGCCCAGCAGGAACTCGATGTAGCGGTACTGCAGCGACTGGAAGCCCGACGACGGGCCCAGCACGTCGCGGAAGCCCATGTACTCGGACGGCGTCAGCGTTTCCAGCACCGACCACTGCTCGGTCAGCTGGCGCAGCACCTGCTTGCTGCGCGCCAGCACCTTGCGGCACTGCCAGACTTCATCGCGCTGCAGGAAGCCGATTGCGGCACGCAGCTCATGGCCCAGCAGCTTCAGCCACAGCTCCGAGGTCTGGTGCTGGATGATGAAGAGCATCTCGTCATGGTGCGGCGGGTTGGACAGCGGCTGCTGCGCACTGAGCAGCTGGTCCAGCCGCAGGTAGCCGCCGTAGGTCAGGCGTCCCTGCAGGTCGGTGTGGATGCCGGCTTCGAGATCGCGTTGGTTGTTGTCGACGGACATGGGCGGGACCAGATCGGGGGCGGCAAGGGTAGCGCGTTGCCGCCGCGCTGGCAGCCGCCGGGTCCATACCCGGGCGTGCGGTTGGCCGTGGAGCATCGGCCGATCCCGGGCCTGCGCGTGGAACCGTCCACGCCGTTGTACTGGCGGTCAGCCAGAAGCGTATTCTGATGCTTTGCAGCAACGACTGAATACGTTGTTGTTATTGGCCCCCCACCCGCCGGCAGGGGTAAAACGGGGAATCGCCGTGTTGCGGCGCAGGAAGGCTATTCCGTACGCGTTCCTTAACATGGCGATTCATATCATTTGTAACTTCTCTGTCGAAGGTGCAGTACGCAATGACGGTTGCCGCTGAATTCAAGATCGAATACCTGCAGTACCTGGATACGGACGGCACGCTCGTCCGCGATGACCTGCCCGCGTCGCTGCGCGACCCCAAGGTCCTGGTACCGCTGTTCAAGCAGATGCTGTTCGTACGTACGTTCGACAGCAAATCCATCGCGCTGCAGCGCACCGGCAAGCTCGGCACCTATGCCGCCTGCCTGGGCCACGAAGCCGCGCACGTGGGTATCGGCGCTGCGATGCAGAAGGACGACGTGTTCGCACCTTCGTACCGCGAGTATGGCGCGATGTTCATGCGTGGCGTGCGCCCGCACGACGTGCTGATGTACTGGGGCGGCGACGAACGCGGCAATGATTACGGCGGCAACGCGGCCAAGGATTTCCCGTTCTGCGTGCCGATCTCCACCCAGTGCCTGCATGCCGCGGGCGCGGCGCTGAAGTTCAAGCTCAACAAGGAAGCGCAGATCGCGGTGGCCGTGTGCGGCGACGGCGGCAGCTCCAAGACCGACTTCTACGCGGCACTGAATTCGGCCGGCGCCTACAAGCTCCCGCTGATCCTGTGCATCGTCAACAACGGCTGGGCCATCTCGGTTCCGCGTTCGGCCCAGACCGGTGCCGAAACGCTGGCGCAGAAGGGCCTGGCCGGCGGCCTGCACTGCCTGCAGGTGGACGGCAACGACCTGATCGCGGTGCTGGCGGCAATGGAGCAGGCGCGCGAACGTGCGCTGGCCGGCGACGGTGGCACCGTGCTGGAACTGATGACCTACCGCCTGTCCGACCACACCACCGCCGATGACGCGCGCCGCTACCGCGACGACGCTGAAGTGAAGGACGCGTGGCAGCGCGAGCCGATGCTGCGCCTGCGCAAGTACCTGATCAACGCCGGTGTGTGGAGCGAAGACGAGGAAGCCGCCTGGGTCGCCGAGTGCGGCACGCGCGTGGACGAGGAAGTGAACCTGTACCTCAACACGCCGGTGCAGCCGGTCGAGGCGATGTTCGACTTCCTGTATGCCGATCCGCCGCCGGACCTGCTGGCCCAGCGTGCCCAGGCGATCGCCCTGGAGAAGCGCCATGGATGAGATCAAGAACGGCGCGCCCGGCGCGCACACCAACGCCGCCGACAGCGCTGCGGTCGCGCGCGGAGAAGAGAGCATGACCACCACCCCGATCACCCTCATCGAAGCCATCACCCAGGCGTTGGCCTGGGAGCTGGAACACGACCCGTCGGTGCTGGTGCTGGGCGAAGACGTGGGCGTCAACGGCGGCGTGTTCCGCGCCACCGCCGGCCTGCAGCAGCGCTTCGGCTCCGAGCGCATCCTCGACACCCCGCTGGACGAAACCACCATCGCCGGCCTGACGATTGGTCTTGCCGCGCAGGGCATGAAGCCGGTGGCCGAAGCCCAGTTCGATGGCTTCATGTACCCGATGGTCGACCATATCGTCTGCCACGCCGCCCGGCTGCGTTACCGCACCCGTGGCCGTCTGCACTGCCCGATGGTGCTGCGCGTGCCGTGGGGCGGCGGCATCCGCGCGCCGGAACACCACAGCGAAGCCAACGAGGCGATCTTCACCAACGTGCCGGGCCTGCGCGTGGTGCTGCCGTCGTCGCCGCAGCGTGCCTACGGCCTGCTGCTGGCCGCGATCCGCGAGCCGGATCCGGTGATCTACATGGAGCCCAAGCGCATCTACCGCCAGTACAAGGAAGTGGTCGTCAACGACGGCGAAGCCTTGCCGCTGGACGTCTGCTTCGTGCTGCGCGACGGCACCGACGTGACCCTGGTGACCTGGGGCGCGCAGGTGAAGGAAGCGCTGGAAGCGGCCGACAAGCTGGCCGGTGAAGGCATCAGTGCCGAAGTCATCGACGTGGCCACGCTGCGTCCGCTGGACTTCGCCACCATCGCCGAATCGGTGGCCAAGACCGGCCGCTGCGTGATCGTGCAGGAGGCCCCGAAGACCGCGGGCTTCGGCGCCGAGATCGCCGCGCGCCTGGCCGAGGAATCGATCTACGACCTGCTGGCCCCGGTCGAGCGCGTCACTGGCTACGACACCCACATTCCGCTGTTCCGCCTGGAAATGAAGTACCTGCCGAGCGTTGAGCGGATCGTGGCTGCGGCCAAGCGCGCGGTGGCGGCCGGCTGACATGCGGGCCCGCCTTCTGGGGGCTTACCGCAGCCAGTATCCCAACCCGCTCCGGTTCCACACCGGCCAGATCGTCGAAGTAGGTGTCCGTGACGAGGAATGGCCGGCGTTTGCCTGGGTACGCACCAACGATGGGCGCGCTGGATGGGCGCCCATCGCCTGGTTGCAGCTGCTGGACGAGGGTCGCGCCGAAGCCCTGTGCGACTACGACGCCCGCGAGCTGGATGTGGAAAGCGGCGAGATGGTGAAGCTTCATCACGAACACGGCGGGTGGTGGTGGTCCGAGCGCGCCAATGGCGCGACGGGTTGGCTGCCGGCCCGCGAACTGGAACTGCTGGAAGAGAACTGCAAATGAGCCAGACCAAGAACTTCAACCTGCCCGACCTGGGCGAAGGCCTGCCGGACGCGACCATCGTCGAGTGGTTCGTCAAGGAAGGCGATGTGATCAAGCTGGACGAGCCGCTGGTCTCGATGGAGACCGCCAAGGCCGTCGTCGAAGTGCCCTCGCCGTTCTCCGGCAAGGTGCTGAAGCTGTCCGGCGCCGCAGGCGACATCATCCCGACCGGCTCGGTGCTGGCCAGCTTCGAACTGGACCCGAACCTGCCGCAGCGCGCCGATGGCCAGGACACCGGCCACAGCCACGGTCACGCCGCACCGGCGGCGCCGGCTGCCGCACCGACCCCGCCGCCGCTGCCGGCTGCGCCGGTCGCTGCGGAGGAAGCCAAGCCGGCCGCCGCCGAGCGTGACGACGCCGGTACCGTGGTCGGCGCCATGCAGAGCTCCAACGCCGTGCACGCCGAACAGGCGCTGGCCGTCGGTGGCGTCAAGGCCGTCCCGGCCGTGCGTGCGATGGCGCGCAAGCTGGGCGTGGACCTGAGCCGCGTGCCGGCCACCGGCACCGATGGCGCCGTGACCATGGCCGACGTCAAGCAGGCCGCCGCCAACGGCAGCGCCAAGCTCGGCGCTGCTCCGGCGCCGGTCGCTGCCGCCGCGTATGCCGCGCCGCCCCCGGCGCAGGTGTCTGCCCCGGTGCAGAGCGAAGCCCGCACCCCGCTGTCCGCCACTGGCAAGCCGATGCGCACCCAGCCGCCGGGCGTGGTCGCCAAGGGCCAGCCGGAACCGCTGAAGGGTGTGCGCCGCAACATGGCCCGCGTGATGGCCGACGCGCACAGCAAGGTGGTGCCGACCACGCTGAACGACGACGCCGACATCCACGCCTGGCTGCCGGGCAACGACGTCACCGCGCGCCTGGTGCGTTCGATCGTGGTCGCCGCACAGAAGGTGCCGGCGATGAACGCCTGGTTCGACGGTGAAGCGTTGACCCGCACCCTGCATGCCCAAGTCGACATCGGCATCGCCGTGGACACCGACGACGGCCTGTTCGTGCCGGCCCTGCGCAATGCCGACATGCTGGATGCACGTGGCATCCGCGAAGGCGTCAACCGCCTGCGCGAGCAGGTGGAATCGCGTTCGATCGCCGCCTCGGAACTGAGCGGCTACACCATCTCGCTGTCCAACTTCGGCATGTTCGCCGGCCGCTACGCGACCCCGGTCGTGGTGCCGCCGTGCGTGGCCATCGTCGGTGCCGGCCGTGCCCGCCACCAGATGACCCCGGTGATGGGCGGCGTGGAAGCACACAAGGTGATCCCGCTGTCGGTCACCTTCGACCACCGCGCGGCGACCGGCGGCGAAGCAGCCCGTTTCCTGCGCGCGATGATGGACGACCTGGCGCTGGCCAGCTGATCGGCCACCTGACCGGTGGGTGCCAACCTTGGTTGGCACGTGAAACTGACTGGTGGGTGCCAACCTTGGTTGGCACATGAATTAGAGAAACGCCGGGCATTGCCCGGCGTTTTTTTGTGCCTGCTCCGTCGCGCTCCATCCACGCATGGCGTGGATCTACAGGGCTCTCCGTCGATCGGTCGAGAGCGCAAGAGAGCACTTTGAGAATAGTTGCATGGATTCCCCAGAGCAGCTCGATAGCATTGAGCTTCTCTTGAGACGTCGAGTTCCCATGCTGGAGAAAGCACCCACAATCGAAGAAATCCTGAAGGCGGGCGATGATATTTTCCGTGCCTCCCCGTTCTTATTACTGCTGACGAGGGATGAGGATCCCACGGACAGGAATTGGGTTCTCGACATCATCTTCCTGCGCTGGCTCGCTCGAAATCGCGCGCTCCTTGACGCATCGGTAGGGTCTACGGTGGCAGCCGCCCCCTCACTGGCGGATGCCTTGGCATGCATCAAAGCTGCTTTCCAGGACGAGATTCCCGGATCTGCGTTCGACCCGGAATTGCTGGAGTTTACCGTTCGCTACCTCTGCAAACGCGCCCCCTATTCCTCGGACTTCTTCTCCGTTTTTCCGCAAAGCGACATGCCTTCACCGGACGCCATGTGGGACAAGCAGGAGCAGGTGTACGCGATTATCGATACACGTTTACAGTCATGGCGCAACGGTGAACCCCTCGTCCGGGCGGTCATCCCCAATGTCGATCAACAAGGAGATGCCGAACCGGCTACGCCGCTGGACGCTGACGTCTGGATCTCAACGCTGGCAACGCTATCGGATGCTGCGGTCACCCACGAAGGCTGCTGTGCATACGCCGACCACTTCTACCGGCCTCTGACGAAACCACCGTCAGTAGAGGTCGTCCTGGCAGTCATGAGGGAATTTCTTCGCGACCCACCACATGATGCGTCGATCATGACTGCAACGGACAACTTCCTGTCGGATATTCCGTTCTCCCGCTACATCAAAGCCTACTCCATCCTCGCACCTGAACTGCTGGACCGTTCTTCAGATGCCGCGCTCAATCTGTTTGATTATCCAGGTTGTGAACTGACACCCCGTCAGATACGGCAGTTCATCAAGGAACTCAGGCGGTGCAACCCCGGCCGCGATGTGGTCGCAGAGCTGGCCCAGCTGGCCATTGAGTGGGATTCGGAAGACGACGAGACATTTTCAATCGTCATCGAAGCAGCACAGAAGCAAGGGTAGGTCGAGGAGCCCGCCAGTACCGGCTCCCTCCCTGAATCAATCGCGCGCGACCAACCCCTCGGCGCGGCTGTACACACGCAGGCGATGGCCGTCCGGATCAGCGCCAACGAAGGTGTGGCCGAATTCCAGGGTTGCCGGTGCCTGCAGAATCCGCACGCCGAGCGCGCGCCACGCATCGTGCATCTGCTGCACGGTCTCCGGGTTGGCGACCACCATCGCCAGTTCGGCGGCACCGGCCTGTGCGGACACCGGCGGCTGCACGTCGTCGCGCTGCCACAGGCCCAGCGCAGCGCCATCGCCGAGCAGGAACAGAGCGAAGCCGGGCGACTGCTCGACCGCTGGCTTGCCGAGAATGCTGCTGTAGAAAGTGGCGCTGGCGGCGACGTCGCGCACGTACTGCAGCAGGGTGCTGGGCGTGAACATGGGGGAGCTCCGTTGTTGGGAGGCTTCATGGTGGTACCGGCCTGCTGACAGATTCTGTCAGTAGCGTCGAGCATGCTCGACTGCTGTTGCCGCTGCTCTGGTAGATGTCGAGCTTGCTCGACTGCTGTTGCCTCTACCCTGGTAGATGTCGAGCTTGCTCGACTGCTGTTGCCCTTGCCCTGATAGAGGTCGAGCTTGCTCGACTGATGTTCGCGAAGATCAAAGGCGGTCGAGCAAGCTCGACCCCTACCAGGAGCAAGGAGCAAAGGCCGCCCTCCCCCAGGAGCCGGAAGCGAAGCACGGAAGCAGGCGGGCAAACCCGACGCTACGAACGATCCAACCAGTCCGGCGCGATGCCCTGCGCCTTCTGCCAACGCCGCAGCAGGATGGCACGCGGCACGAGGTAGTGATCTTCCAGTGCACGCACCTGGCGGATGCGGTCCAGGCGGAAATGGCGGAAGTCCTCGCGGCTCTCGCACCACGCCGCCAGCATCGGCACTTCATCGAAGTAGCCCAGCGCGAACGGCCAGACGATGCGCTCGGTACGTTGGCCCTGCGCATCCTCGTAACCGAACTTCAGGCGCTGCTGCGAACCCACTGCTTCGCGCACGGCCTGCAGGCGCGCAGCGGGAACCTTGGTCGCCGCACGCGAAGGGCCAACGCGCAGGCCGCTGTCACGCAAGGCTTCGCGACGCGCGACAGGCAGCACATGCGCGATCCGCGCCAACGCATCACGCGCGGCCTCGGCCAGCACAGGCTCGGTGCGCGCCGCAACCCAGCGCAGGCCCAGCACAAGTGCATCGATCTCTGCGGGTGGCAGCGTCATCGGTGGCAGGGTATCGCTCGGCGCCAGCTGGTAGCCGACGCCGGCCTCGCCGCGCAGGTCAGCGCCCTGCTCGCGCAGCGTCTCGATATCGCGGTACAGCGTGCGCAGACTGATGCCCAGCGCGTCGGCCAACACCTGCCCGGCCACCGGCCGTCGATGGCGGCGCAGCAGCTGTTGAAGCTGTGTCAGGCGCAGCGCACGCGACATCAGCCGACCAGTGCGCTCGATGCCACCACGTGCTCACCCGGTTGCGGGGCCAGCGCGGCCTCGACCAGTGCCTTGGCGATTTCGCTGGCCGGGTTGATCCGCCACGCCCGTGGCAACACCGGCCCCAATGCACCCAACACCGTCAGTGCCAGGCGCTCGCCGCGACGCACCTCGTTGCGCTCGCCCCCGATCAGCCCGGGGCGAACCAGGGTCAACGAGGTGAAGCCCAGCGCGCGCAGATCGCGCTCCAACTCACCCTTCACCCGGCTGTAGAAGATCGACGACTGCGGGTTGGCGCCGGCTGCGGAATTCAGCACATAAGTCTGTGCACCCTGCGCCTGTGCCAGCTGGGCGAACGCCAGCGGGTAATCATGATCGATGCGATGGAAGGCCTCGCGGCTGCCAGCCTGGGCAATGGTGCTGCCGAGCGCACAGATGACCGCGTCCACGCGCGCCCACCCGGCTGCGGCGGGCAGCGTATCGAAGGCCAGCACCGGGTTCTCCAGCTTCCCGTCGGTTGCGCCCAACGGGCGGCGAGTGGGCGCCACCACGGCGCTGCAGCGTGGGTCACCCAACAACCTGGGCAGGGTCAGCCCACCGACCAGGCCGGTCGCCCCCAGCAACATCACGCGCATCACCACCTCCACTGCGGCATTCTGTCGCCCATCCTAGCCGTTCAAGCCGTCGGCGGCCGCGCCGATATGCTGGAACCAGCCCCTGCCAGCCCCCAGGATTCGCTCCATGACGGACCAGCCCGACCACCGCCCTGCCCCCGGTACCGCCCTTGGGCCGCCGGCACGCGTGCGCGCGGTGGTGGACGATGGGCTGGGCGACCGCGTGGTATTGCAGGGCGGCGGTGGCGTGGCCCTGCAGCAGCTGTTCGCCGGCGCCGACGCGCCCGAGCCGCTGCTGGCGGCGTTCGCCAACGGCATGGCCACCCTGCCCGGCGAACTGGGCGACATGGGCGACCGCCTGCAATCGGCACAGGCCAGCGCCGATTGGCCGCGCTACGGGCGCGCCATGCGGCAGTTGATCGACAAGTACATCCGCACCATCGAGCAGCATTCGCCGGACGGGCAGCCGGAAAGCCTGCGCCTGTCCGAGCAGCTGCGGCTGCTGCTGGGTGGCGCCGTGGTGGCCCTGCTGCAGCACGACCCGGATCTGCGCGAGCAGGCACAAGCGCTGGCAACCCGCCTGCGCCAGTGGCAGCCGGGTACCGCACTGGAACCGATCGAACAGGGCGTGCGCGAACTCGGCCACCAGGTCGGCGTGCGCGCCGAGAGCTGGCAGGAGCAGCAGGCACTGCTGCTGGAGCTGTTCGCGCTGCTGTTGGAAAACGTGAGTGAGTTGCTGGACGACCGCAGCTGGCTGCAGGGCCAGATCGCCGCAGTTCGCCAGCTGCTGGACGGGCCGCTGGAAGCTGAAGCGGTCGAGCGTACCCGCGCTGAACTGCGCGAAGTGATCTACAAGCAGGGCTTGCTGCGCCAGGGCATCGACGATTCGAAGGCGGCGATGCGCGGGTTGATGGGCGAGTTCATCGAGCGCATGGATGGCATGGCCACCAGCACCGGTGAGTACCACGACCGCATCGGCAGCTACGCACTGCAGCTGCGCGAAGCGCGCAGCATCGCCGATCTCAACCAGCTGCTGCAGGACGTGATGCGCGACACCGGCAAGGTACAGCAGCAGGCCGCGCAGGCACGCGATCATCTGGCCAGCGCGCGGCAGGAAGTGGAGCGCGCTGAACGGCGCATCGCCGAGCTGGAACAGGAGCTGCGTGCCGCCGGTGACCTGGCGCGCGTCGATCCGCTGACCCAGGCACTGAACCGTCGCGGCCTGGACGAACTGCTGCAGCGTGAACTGGCGCGTGCCGCACGCAACAACTCACCGCTGGGCGTGGCGGTGATCGACCTGGATGATTTCCACCAGACCAACAATACGTATGGCCACGCTGGCGGTGATGCGCTGCTGCAACATCTGGTGGCCGTGTGCAAGCTGCTGCTGCGCGCCACCGACGGCATCGCACGGCTGGGCGGCGACGAGTTCGTGCTGGTGCTGCCGAAAACCCAGGGTGCCGACAGCATGGCCACCGTGCAGCGCCTGCAGCGCTCGCTGGCCCATCGCGTGCTGACCGTGCAGGACCAGCGCGTGCCGGTGCACTTCAGCGCTGGGCTGGCGCAATGGCAGCCCGGCGACGATACCGAGACCCTGCTGCGGCGCGCCGATGACGCGCTGTATGCAGCCAAGCGGCAAGGCAAGAACCGGGTGCAGGCGGGGTAGTTCTTCGGTACACCGGAAACCGCTTTGGTAGGTGCCAACCTTGGTTGGCACGCGTGGGAAACAAAGCGCCGACCAAGGTCGGCCTCTACCGGGGAACCTGCCGCTGACTACTTGCCGCGCAGCTTCTGGAACCCGGTCACCGCCGCCAGCACGATGGCGCCGGCGATGATGCCGACCACCATGTTGGCCGCAGCACTGATCAACCAGCCCCACTGCCCTTCGCCGCCCAGCGCCTGCACCGCGTGGTGCAGCGCCGGCACGTTGTGCACCAGGATGCCGCCGCCGACCAGGAACATGGCGATGGTGCCGGCCACCGACAGGAACTTCATCAGCCACGGCGCCGAAGCCACCAGGCCACGACCGAAGGCGGCGATGGCACCGCCCTTGCGCGACAGGTACAGGCCGACGTCATCCAGCTTCACGATGCCCGCCACCAGCCCATAGACGAAGATCGTCATCGCCAGTGCCACCACGGCCAGCGTGACCACCTGGTTGGTGAACGACGCGGTGGCGACCACGCCCAGGGTCAGCACGATGATCTCGGCCGAGAGGATGAAGTCGGTGCGGATCGCGCCTTTTACCTTGTCCTTCTCCCACGCCACCATGTCCACCTGGGTATCGGCCAGCGCCTTGCGCCGCTCGGCCTGGCGCTCGGCATCGTCGTCGGACGAATGCAGGAAGCGATGTGCCAGTTTCTCAACGCCCTCAAAGCACAGGAACGCGCCGCCGATCATCATCAGCGGCACGATCAGCGGCACGTTCCAGCCGCGGCTGTGCAGCCAGGCCTCCAGCGCGCTGATCGCCAATGCCGCCGGCACCAGGATCACCTTGTTCACCAGCGAGCCCTTGGCCACCGCCCACACCACCGGCAGTTCACGATTGGCGTTGACCCCGGTGACCTGCTGCGCGTTCAGCGCCAGGTCGTCGCCCAGCACGCCGGCGGTTTTCTTCGCCGCGACCTTGGTCAGGACCGAGACATCGTCGAGGAGGGTGGCGATATCGTCGAGCAGGGCGAACAGGCTGGCACCGGCCATGGGAAGTCCAGAGAGGGAATGAGCGGATTCTGACCGATCCGGTGTGGACTGCGGAAGACGTCGGATTCACCGCGTGCCCACCGCCCCCCGGCGACACTGCGGAATCCGGGCATTGCCGGCCAGCGGCCGGCGCTACCTGTCTTTGCCGCATGGAGTTCCGCTTGAGCAATCCGCCCACCGCCAATGGCAATCCCCCGCTGGTCAAAGGCATGAACCGGCGCAGCCAGATCCTGCGCCTGCTGATGCGCTACCGCCATTCGGGCGTGTTCTCGGGCATGAACCTGGACGCCGCCAGCAACCAGGCCGACGTGCCCGCCGACGGCAATCCGGAGCAGTTCGTCAGCGACCTGGAGGCCTTGGGGCCGACCTTCGTCAAACTGGGCCAGATGCTGTCCACCCGCCCGGACATGGTGCCGGTGGAGTTCGCCACCGCGCTGGAGCGCATGCAGGAAAAGGTGGCGCCGATCCCGGTCGAGCGCATCCATGCCATCGTCGAACAGGAGCTGGGTGCGCCGGTGAACAAACTGTTCGCCGCGTTCGATCCCGAGCCGCTGGGCTGTGCCTCGATCGCGCAGGTGCATCGGGCGGTGCTGCACGATGGCCGCCAGGTGGCGGTGAAGGTGCAGAAGCCCGAAGTGGCTGCACAACTGCGCTCGGACCTGGAGGCACTGCGCAGCTTCGCGCTGGCGGCCGATCACCTGACCCAAGTCGGTCGCCGCGTGCGCCTGCGCGACTGGCTCAACGAATTCGCCAAGACCCTGATGCAGGAGCTGGACTACCACGCCGAGGCGGAGAATCTGGCGCGTTTCGGTCGGCACCTGAAGCCATTCCGCCGCCTGTGGATTCCGCAGCCGCTGTGGGATTACAGCAGCCAACGCGTATTGACCATGGAACTGGCCACCGGCGTGCGCGTGGATGCGATTCCCGATGTGCGCCGCACCGAACAATCGATGGACCCATTGGCAGCGGCATTGATCCGCGGCTACCTGGACCAGATCTTCGTGCACGGCGAGATCCACGCCGACCCGCACCCCGGCAACCTTCGGGTGATGCCTGATGGACGGCTGGCAATCTTCGACCTGGGCATGGTCGCGCACATGCCGCCACGGCTGCGCGAGCGCCTGCTGAAGATCCTGTTCGCGGCGGTCGATGGCCGTGGCGAGGAAGTGGCCGATGACCTGATCAGCATCAGCACGCGGCTGGAGGCGTTCGACGAAGAGCGCTACCTGCGCGAGACCGGCCAGCTGATCGCACGCTACGCGGCCAGCGGCAGTTTCTCCGAAGGCCGCGTGGTGCTGGACATGGTACGCATCGCCACCGCCTGCGGGCTGCGCACCCCGCCGGAGCTGAGCCTGCTCGGCAAGGCGCTGCTCAATCTGGAAACCGTGTGCCGTTTGCTGGCACCGGACCTGGATACCCGCCGCATCGTCGAGCGCCAGCTGCAGCACGTGATGCGCGCACGCCTGAAGAAATCGCTGTCTGCCGCCAACCTCGCCAGCGAGGCAATGGAGTTGCAGCAGCTGCTGCGCGATGGGCCACGCAAGCTGTCGGACATCATGGCGCTGCTGGCCGAGAACCGCCTGCAGATGAAGGTGACCGGCCTGGAAGAATCACGGTTGATGGAGAACCTGCAGAAGATCGCCAACCGCGTGGCAGCCGGCATCATCAGCGCGGCATTGATCATGGCCGCGGCAATGATGATGAAGATCGACACCGGCTGGCACCTGTTCGGTTACCCGCTCATCGCCCTGATTCTGTTGTTCATCGGCGTGGTGCTCGGCCTTGGCATCGTGACCAGTGCATTGCTGTTCGACCGTCGTGCGCGGGCACGCGAAGAGCGTGGGCATCGCTAGCGAATCTACGAAAACACTCGTATTCATGCGGTTTTTAATGCAATCCAACGGCACCTTTCACGCTCGTTTTACCTTCTGAGCGCGATTTCGCGCGCGTTATTTCAACAAACATTTCAGTCAGGTTCGTGCATGCACTATCGGGTCATCGGCCTGTCATGTGCATGTGCTTGTGGCAGCGCCGGTCGGATGGACACGCGTCGGTACGACGTCCATCACCACCACCCCGTCACTGCCGAAGCTGCCTATGCCCTGGATACTGCTGCTGTCGTTGTTGCTGCTGTGCTGGTTGTTCCTCGCGTCCGACAAATGGGTGTGGTGGAAGGCCGGTGCGTTCTCGCTGCTGCTGCTCATGCTCAGCGCGTGGTGGCTGATCGACAAGCTGTCCGGTGATGGGCTCAACGCTGCCACCCTGTACCACCTCGGCGCCGACATGGAAGGCGCCGGTATCTCCGACTTCAAGAGCTATATCGCCGGCTTCATCGTGCTGGCGCTGGTCTCGCTGCTGCCACTGTTCGCCACGCGGGTGAAGCGCTGGCGGCGACCCGGCCACGGTGGCGCGTTGTTTGCTGGTTTCGCGGCCGTGTGGGTGGCCACGATCTTGATCAGCCCGCTGGCCCGCGACGGCCAACGCCTCTACCAGCAGCTGCGCCCGGTCGACTTCGCTCGCATCGCCCCCGAATACCAGGTGCCGACGCAGCCGCTGCAGCGCCCGCGCAACATCGTCTGGATCTATGGCGAAAGCCTGGAGCGCACCTACCTGGACGAGAACGTGTTCCCGGGCCTGATGCCCAACCTCAACCGCCTGGCCACGAAGTCGCTGGACGTGCGCGGGCTGGCCTCGGCCGAAGGCAGCGGCTGGACCATCGCCGGCCTGGTGTCGTCGATGTGCGGCGTACCGCTGACCACTTCGCAGGGCGATGAGAACAGCATGGACCGCATGGGCAGCTTCCTGCCCAAGGCGGTATGCCTGGGCGACTACCTGAAGCAGCAGGGCTACACCAACCACTATCTGGGTGGTGCCAACGGCCAGTTCGCCGGCAAGGGCCAGTTCCTGGCCAGCCACGGCTTCGATGAAGTGCATGACCTCGCCTGGTTCAAGCAGCAGAAGAAGATCGGCCGCATCCACTACTCCGCCTGGGGCGTGCACGACGACGTGCTGCTGGATACCGCCTACCAGCGCTTCGAACAGCTCTCGCGCGCCGGCTCGCCGTTCATGCTCACCACGCTCACCATGGACACCCACCATCCGGCCGGCCACCTGCCCGTGTCGTGCAAGGGCGAGCGCTACCAGAGCCAGTACGGCAACATCAACATGCTCAACGCGCTCAAGTGCAGCGACCGGCTGATCTCGCAGCTGGTGCAGCGCATCCAGGCCAGCCCGTACGGCAAGGACACGCTGATCGTGATCGCCTCCGATCACCTGGCAATGCCCAACGATCTGACCCACATCCTGACCCGGCAGAAGCGCGAGAACCTGCTGCTGTTCCTGGGCGACGGCATCGCCCCGCAGCAGCTCAACGCCGACGCCGGCACCACCCTGGATTCGGGTGCGACCCTGCTCAGCCTGCTGGACCCGAACCTGAAGACGATGGGCTTTGGCCGTTCGCTGATCGATAGCCAGCGCGCGCCCAGCGCCAGCGTGGCCACCCAGCGCGATGGCGGCCGCGATTACCCGCAGTACCTGGCCTTCGCGCGTTCGCTGTGGCTGGGTGAACCGACCCGCGAGCTGAAGATCGATGGCGATGACCAGGTGGTGGTCGGTCTGCAGCACGTGCAGCCACCGGTGCTGCTGGAGTACGACAAGGACTGGGGCCTGAAGTCCGTGTATCTGGAAAACACCTCGCGCCAGTTCGATGATGCCAACCCGGACAACACCCTGGCCTACGTCGACCGTTGCACCGCGTTCGAGGACGGCTCGGCCGACGGTGACTGGTGCGCCCTGCTGGTCAACCGCGACAACGGCATCAAGCTGTACCGCGACAACGACCTGCGTGGCGGCATCGCCGTGGATGCACCGCTGGACCCTTTCCAGGGCCCGCGCCCGAGCGTGCGTCAGGCACACATGATCACCCAGAAGGGTCGCCGTACCCGCGCTGGCCAGTACATGCTGCAGCTGGTGGCGAGTACGCGCCCGGATCGTGGTTTCTGGATCGAGGCAGTTTCCTCGCAGCGCAAGGTGGTGCTGGCCCAGCAGTGGGTGCAGCCCGATGCCAACGGCAAGATCAACGTGTCGTTCGGGCTGGATCACGAAGTGGATGATCTGGAGATCCGCGCGTGGTTGAACCATGCCGAGAAGCTGGCGGTGGATACGTTCGCACTGGTGCCCTCACGCAGTCGACCACGGGGGTAGGGTTCTTTGCAGGGCTGCGCCCTGCACCCGCTACGAGCCGGAGCAACGGCAACAGCAACAGCGTGCATTCCGTGGATTGTGGCGGGGCGGTGTCGGAGTGCGGGGACGCCGTAAATCCGTCCCTGGAGGCTTGGCAGCCGCATCCATGCGGCTGACACCCCGCACTCCGACACCGCCCCAC
>NZ_JAWJTI010000015.1:0-89893 GCF_032911525.1 Stenotrophomonas veracruzanensis | reverse complement strand
CGCCCCCCCCCCCCCCGCCACTACCGCTAGAGCTTCAACATCATCCGCAACAGGTACATCAGCAGCGGCAACGCGCTCAGCACTGCACCACCGATGCCGATCCACGGCCAGCGCTCGCCGCGCACGCGCGAAGCCACCGCCAGACCGCAGCCCACCAGCGCCGCGCCCAGCACCCCCACGCCCAATCCCGCAGCCATGCCATTGCCGCCTGCGGCCACCGCCGCCTGCGCAGCGAGGCTGCCCGCGCCCCAGCCCACCACGATCCCCAGCCAACTGGCCACGCCGCACCACGGTGCCTTGCCCTTCGCCATCCGAAAACCCCTGTGTCCTTGCCGAATTTCTGTACGGACCACGCCCGTGTGCTGCCTACACTAGCCGCACCTGCCCCGTCGGGACATCCCATGCGCACGCTCCGCCTGCTGCTGCCCGGTGCCCTCCTGCTGCTCACCGCCTGCGGTGGCGACGCCGGGCTTCCTTTCAGCGCCGACCCGTTGCAGGGCTGCTTCGCCACCGGCGCGCGCAAACCGGCCGATTTCCGCATCGACAAGGAAGGCGGCCAGTACTTCGTCTCGTTCAGCCGCGGCGAGCAGTGGCAGCGCGAGCCGAATGCCCTGCACAAGGCCACCCGCAGCGAGATCAGCCGCTACTTCCGCGATGACGCGGAGCAGATCGACAGCGCGTTGATCCGCATGGCGGGTGGCTTCGGCATCTTCCACTTCAACAAGGGCGCGACGCTGAAGGGCAAGGCCAGTGATAGTGACTACATGGCGCTGATGCTGATCGGGGCTGGGCCTGTGCACGCGGTCAAGTGCCCGTAAGACGCAATGATTCTGATGGCGGCTCAGGGCAATATGGGCACATCCTGTCTTCTTTGAGGAGCGATGCCAATGCTGCTGTTTCTGCTGCTTGCGGTGAGCGCGCCGAAGACCCAGGGTGCCTAGGACGAAGTCCGGCAGCTGCCCGATGGCCAGACCCTGATCATGCGCACCCTGGACTGGGATCTCGGTGATGGTCGCCATGAGCGCGTCACCGTGCATTGGCTGATGCAGGAAGACGGCAGCCTGCGCTACGACTTTGATCGGCAGTCACCGGAAACCCAGGAGGTCCACCGTCGGTCGTGCGCCCGTGTAGGCATGCAGCCGTCGCGTGGCGTCGGCATGCTCTCGGGGGAAGGGACCACACACGGCTACAGCTGCACCAGCCAGCGGTAGCGCCGAGCCCTCGCTCGGTTCCACCCGTCTACATCCACGCATGGCGTGGATCTACTGCAGCAGCCACACGTGGCCCCGGCAACAGCTGCGGTACCATGCCCTCCCCCGAACCGCCCCGGTACCCGCCGTGCCCCATTACACCGGCCCCCTGCTGACCCGCGACAGCGCTGACACCCTGCGCCGTGCCCATGACAAGGGCGCTGCTGAATGGCAGGGCTCGCTCGACCTTGGCCGCGGTCAGGACAGCGTGGTGCTGGATGCCGACGGCTTCCACTTCCGTGGTCAGCGCTACCCGTGGCCGGGCAAGCTGAAGGACCGCACGCTGTACTACTGGGACGGCGAGGACTTCGCACCGATCTCGCGCTACAGCGGCTCGCTGATCAAGCTGGTGCCCACCGAATGGGGCGCACCGACCTTCGAGATCGACGGCATCAAGATGCTGCCGACCTCCAAGCTGTCACCGTTCGAGGATGCGCGCCGCAAGGTCGAGCTGGTTGCCCCGGCCGGCAAGGTCATCCTCGATACCTGCGGCGGCCTGGGCTACTTCGCCGCCTGCGCGCTGGAGGCCGGTGTCGGCCAGATCCGCTCGTTCGAGAAGAACGCCGATGTGATGTGGCTGCGCACGCTCAACCCGTGGTCGCCGGATCCGGACTCGGCCGCCGCCGGGGGCCGTCTGCAGTTCAGCCACGGCGATGTCTCGCAGCAGATCGAGCAGGTGGCAAGCAACAGTGTCGACGCGATCCTGCACGACCCGCCGCGCTTTGGCATCGCCGGCGAGTTGTACTCGCAGGTGTTCTACGACCACCTCGCCCGCGTCATCCGCAAGGGCGGCCGGCTGTTCCATTACACCGGCGCGCCGAACAAGCTGACCAGCGGTCGCGACGTGCCACGTGAAGTGGCCAAACGTCTGGAAAAGGCCGGCTTCAAGGCCGAACTGGCGCTTGACGGCGTGCTGGCCGTCAGGCGCTGAGCTTCATTCCGAATCCACCTTGGCCAGCTTCATCACCCACGAAGGCACCTCAGGTTCACCGGCGTAGAAGTCCTTCGGTTTCTTCTCCGCCATCGCCCAGCGGTGCAGCCAGCTCGGGCCGTAGCGGCCACTGTAGCCTTCGGCCCCGCGTGCATAGGCCGGGTCACGCATCGCCTCATCCAATGAAATGAAGCGATAACCGCGGCGCTTGGTCGCCGCCACCAGTTTGGCAAATGTGGCTGCATTGAGTTCGTTCGCGTGCATCAGCCAGACCTGCGGCAGCGCGTAGCCCAGCAGCGCCAGCGACTGCTTCTCGTAGTAGTCCAGCTTGTTCAGCATGTACGGCACATAGCCCTTGCGCAGCTGTGCCAGCGTCGCCTCGCGCGCCGGGGAATCGGGCTGCTCGTTCATCACGTTGGCATAAGCGAATGCCCACACCCACTCGCCGTTGTCGACCGTCACCGGCGCCACGCGGTAGCCATGCTGCTTGAAGAACACGTCCATCTCCGCGCGTTCTTCCGGCGTGCGCCCGGCACGCAGATAGGGGTGACGCATCCACTGCGGTTTCAGTCCGCGCTCGGCCAGCAGCGGCCGCAGCACCGTCTCGCCACGCAGGAAATCCTGCTGGAACGCAGGCACGCCCTTGGCGTTCAGATCCATGTGCGAGTAGGTGTGGTTGCCCAGCACATAACCGGCGTCCAGCCAGTCGCGCAGCATCTGCACCCGCGCCGGCTGCACCTGCCCGTCGATCTCAAGCTTGTTCCCGTTGACGAAGCCGACCACCGGCACACCCGCCTGGTGCAGCTGCGCCATCAGCGCTTCATGCCGCGACTGCAGGTCCGGCGGAACGATCTCGTCCACCCGCGCCCAAGGCAGGTCGTCGATGGTCATCGCGATCCGACGATCCACTTCAGCGGCGTGCACCGCCAACGAACACAGCAGCAATGGCACAGCACGCAGCAACCAACGCATCAGCACATCCTTGCAGGAGCGAAGTGCTGACTTTAGCGCGATTGGGGGCGCGTGGCCGGTCACACGCCCGCTATGGGCTGGGCGACTGCACCTGACGTTCGCGCACGATCGCCCGCCACAGCATGAATCCCGCAGCCATCGCCATCACCATCAACGCGACCAGCACCAAGGCAAGGTCATCGGGATTGCGCAGTAGCGGCGCGTGCTCGCGGGTGAGGATGCCAAACACCACCTCCTGCGCCTGTGCCAGCGGCAGCCGGCCCTGCTCGCCCAGTTCCACCAGGCACGCCGCTGGGGACAGTTTGGCCACGCTGGTCCATGCCATGTCGTACAGGTGCAAGGCCCTGAGGGCCAGCGCCAGGATCGCGGCATGCAGCGCCATCACCCCCCAGTTGGCGCGTCGAAGGCGTTCCGACACGCGGCCCAGCCGGTAGACGCTGATCGACATCGCGCCCAGCAGCGCCAGTACCACGCCCGCCATCGGAATCCACTGCAACGGTTGCCACGGTGCAAGCGCAGCGGACCGCGCCAGCAGCTGTTCGGCCACCTGCATGCGCGCGACCGGATCGGGCCCACCGCATGCGTCATCCACCGGCTCCAGCAGCAGCCCCACGCGGTAGTGGAAGAAGCCGGCTGCAAGGGCTACCGCCAGCAGCGCCACCACCTGCAGTGCCAGCAGGATCGGGCCGGGACCACAGATGCGACAGAAGCGGGCAGCAGCAGAGACCATCGGTTCATCCGTGACAACAAAGGACCATCCTAACCAAGCGCCCTGTGATTGTCGGCTGGCGGATACGACAACCGCCGCGTGGTCCCGGTAGGATGTGGATGAGCATGGATGGTCGTATGTAGAGGTGTTGTGGATGGTCACGCTGTATCTGTGGGTGCGAACGCTGCTTCCGCTGCTGGCGTTCGTGATCGCGTGGGTGCTGCTGTCGCGCCTGATCAAGGCCCGCGTGGCGCGCCTTCCACGCGTTCCCTTGAACCTGCCCGAGCACAGCAGCAGCCCGCGCAGGAAGGACCGGCGCATCTACGCACGCAAGCTGCGGCGCAGACCGGGCCTGCGCACCGCAACGCGCCCGGCCACCGCGCCGCGCAGCTGGAATCTCGCCGCGGTGTTCGTTTCGTTCTCCGCATTGATCGCCGCCGTGCTGGCCTTGCCGGATGGCGCGCGCTTCCAGGTGATGGTCGAGAGCCTCACCGGCTACCCGGCCACGATTGCTGAAGTACATGTTCCCGCTGCCGGGCAGCCCCTCGTGCTGCAGGCGTGGCAGCCAGCGCTTACCCAGCTGTCACGGCCGGTAGCAATGCGCTACCCGATCGGGCGCACCGGCGGCCAGCATGACGCGCACGCCACGCTACCGGTACAGGTGAGGCATCAGGGTGATCGGCTGCAGGTGGCTACGGCCGTGCCGGTGGATTCCGCGCTGCTGCATGCGGAGCTTGCGCGCTTGGCGGGGCTGCCGGCTGAGGCGGTCACGGTTCGACAGATGACGATTGCGCCGTGGGTGGAATCGGGTTGGATGCCGGTGGCCGACCGGTAGAGCCGAGCCTGCGCTCGGCTGCTGTTGCCCGCCGACCAAAACCACGTTCTGCGCGCGCAAGCCGGGCATGGCTCGGCTCTACCGATCAGGATCCCCGCGGCAACTTCGCGGCCCACATGTTGTCCACCAGATTCGGATAACGTCGCCCATTCTCTTCCGCCCGCTGTCGCGCCGCCTCTTTCTGTGCAGGCGATAGCGGCTGCGGGGTCTGGCCCTTGGGATTGGGCTTCTTCCACGGGGGTGTCTTGGTCTGGCGCATGGCCGCAGCTTACTGCTTCAGGAAGTTCAGCAGCGCCAGATTGAAGTGGTCCGCATGGCTGGTATTGCACCCATGTGGTGCGCCTTCCAGGATCACCACTTCGCTGCCCGGAATGGCCTGGTGCGTGCGCTGGCCCGAGCCTTCAAACGGCACGATGGCATCGCTGTCACCGTGCAGGATCAAGGTTGGCACCGTGATCTTCTTCAGGTCTTCGCGGAAGTCGGTGGTGGCGAACGCCTTCATGCACCCCAGCGCTGCGGTCTGGTCGGATTGGTGGCATAGCGCGATGGCCGCCTGACGCGTCTCTTCAGTCACCCTCAGCTGGCCGTTGGCACTGAAGAAATCGCGGGTGAATCCATCGAAGAAGGCTTCTCGGTCCTTCTCCAGACCGCTGCGCATTTCATCGGCCTTCTCCTGGGTGAGCGGACCTTCCGGATTGTCGTCACTACGCAGCAGGAACGGCGGCACCGCCGCCGCAAACACCACGCTGTGCAGACGGTCCTGGCCGTGGTTGGCCACATAGCGCGCCACCTCACCGCCGCCCATCGAGAAGCCGACCAAGGTGACGTCGCGCAGGTCACGCTCCTCGATCAACCCAGCCAGATCTGCCGCCAGCGTGTCGTAGTCGTAACCTTCTGCCGGCTTGTCAGAACGGCCGAAGCCGCGCCGGTCGTAGCTGATCACCCGGTGCTGCGCGTCGCGCAGGATCGACACCTGCGTCTTCCAGGCGTCGGCGGACAGCGGCCAACCGTGAATCAGAATGACCGGGCGACCGTCGCCACCGGTGTCTTCAACGTGGAGGCGGATGCGGGAAGCAGGCATGGGAGCTCCTGTGGAAGGGGAGGATTTCAGACTATGGGCTGGCCCCTATCGCGACCGTGATGGAATCGCCGGTCGCCATGACATCGCCTGCACAGACGACGGCCCAAACGCTGAAGCCGGGCCGCGAATGCCGGCATTCACTCCGTGGAAGGGCCGTTTCGTCGGACGCCGGCTGCAGCCACCCAAAGGCCGTGCGAGCCTGCGTGAACCCTCCTTGGAGCCTCGCCATGCTGCTGCTCACCCTGCCCCTGCTGGCCGCCGGCCTCGCCGCCGCACCCGTGTCCTCCGATGACCTGCGCGAGCAGATCCGCCAGGCCGACACCCAGCTGTTCGCCGCCGCCTTCGAGGCCTGCGATGCCGACAAGGCCGCCGCGATGACCACCCAGGACATGGAGTTCTTCCATGACAAGGATGGCAAGTCGGCCAGCAGCCGCGAGGACTTCCGTCGCAGCGTGGCCAACATGTGCAGCAATGCGCGCAAGGGCGGCTGGAGCCTGCGCCGCGAGCGGGTGGAGCCTTCGCTGCAGGTGTTCCCGCTACACGACGAGCGGGCGCTGGAGATCGGCGACCACCGCTTCCATGAACGCGGCAAGGACGGCGTGGAGCGCTGGGTGGGCCAAGCCCGCTTCATCCAGGTCTGGCGTCGGGTGGACGGGCGCTGGTTGGCCGAACGGGTGATCAGCTACGACCATCGGCCGGCGGACTGACCCCTCGGGCGCGCTTCACGGGCCGGATCTATACTTGGGGGGTTCACCCACGACTCACCGCTACCGTTCGATGGCCATGGCAGAGATCACCCCCAACCACCCCGACTACGGCCTCAACCAGCAGATCCGCCAGGGCGTGGCCGCACTGGATGCCCAGCACGGCCGTGCGTTCGACCAGACCAGCGAACGCCTCACCGCCAGCCTGACCGTGCTGGCCCGCGAGCAGGGCCTGCAACAGGTCGACCACGTGCTGGTCAGCAACGCCACGGCCCAGCATCCGGCCGGGCACAACGTCTTCGTCGTGCAGGGCGACCCGGCCAATCCGGCGCACCTGCGCGCGATGATGCCGACGGCGGTGGCGGCGCAGACGCCGGTGGAGCAGTCGATGCAGAAGTTGGGGGTGGGTGTGCAGCAGCAGGTCGAAACCCAAGCGCAGGAAATGCAGAATCCCGCGCCGCGGCTGGGGTAAACGCTGCAGCTTGAAAAGGGGGCAGCGCATTGCGCCCTGCCCCCGCGTTTACAGCCTGGGCACCGCAGTTACAGCTGGATGCGCGCCACGCTCTCGTCAGCGCCCTTGTCGTCCTTCTCGCCGTTCTTGATGCTCACGAACAACACGTTGTTCTTCGCATCCAGCGCCAGGCTGTTCGGGTGGGTCGGCACGGCGTAGGTGGCCACCTTCTGGTAGCTGTCACTGTTGTAGACCGTCACCGTACCGGCTTCACGGTTGGTCACGTACAGGCGCTTGCGCGGTGCATCCAGCAGGATGCCCAGCGGGCCGGCATCGGTCGGGATGCTGGCCAGTTCCTTGCCGTTGCTGCGGTCGAGCACCAGCACGCGCTGCCCCGGATGCTTGCTGACCAGGCCGCTGCTCTTGGCCTGGTAGCCACGCAGGAATTCCGAGCCCTGGTCGGTCACAAACAGGCGCTTGCCGGCCGGGTCCAGCGCGATGTTCATCGGCTGCTCGGCGGCGATCTTGTGCTGCGCCACCACCTTGTTCGAATCGGTGCCCACCACCACCAGGTCGGCCAGCAGGTTGCTGGTGTAGACGCGCTTGTTGGCCGCATCCAGCGCCAGACCCGGCGCCTTGGCATTGCCCAAACCGTCGATGGTGTTGATCACCTTCAGCGTGTTCGTATCGATCACGAACAGCACGCTGCTCACGTCCGGCTGGCTGCTGTGGCCGGTCACGTACAGGCGGTTGGCGGCGCTGTCGACCACCAGCTCGCGCAGGTCGTGGGTGTAAGCAGCCTTGCCGTCCTTGCCGGTCTTCTTCTCCATCAGCTGGATGGTGCCGACGGCCTTGTTCTGTGCGGTGTCGACCACGGTCACCGACAGGTCCACGGTGTTGCCCACGTACAGGCGGTTGTGGGCGTCATCCAGCACCACGCCGAACGCTTTGCGCTCCAGCGGGATGCGGGTTTCCACGGCCAGCGTGGTCGGGTTCAGGCGCAGCACCTGGGCCGGGCCGGCGTCATCGCCGAAGCCGCCGGAGGAGGCCACGAACACGGCGTTCTGCTTCGGGCTGTAGGCCAGCTCGTACAGGCCCTTGGCCACGGCCTGGCGCTGCACGGCGGCGGTAGCACTGGCGGCGGGTGCGTTGTCGGCGAACGCCGAGGGCGCGCCGAGGCTGAGCGAAACGGCAACGGCCAGCGCGGCCGAGCGGAAAAGAGGATTACGGAACATGCGAGCGTCCTTGAATGGGCACGGGAAGGTGTCCTGGCTCGCTGGGCCGTACTGCGACGGCCCGCCCCGCATCTGTCTGCGCA
This sequence comes from Stenotrophomonas veracruzanensis, assembly GCF_032911525.1. Classification (NCBI taxonomy): domain Bacteria; kingdom Pseudomonadati; phylum Pseudomonadota; class Gammaproteobacteria; order Lysobacterales; family Lysobacteraceae; genus Stenotrophomonas; species Stenotrophomonas veracruzanensis. The sequence continues at coordinate 81,642 of NZ_JAWJTI010000015.1, read as the reverse complement.
GGGTGGGCTGGCTGGGGTTGCGGGGGAATGGTAGCAGGTGGGGGGCGTGGCGCGCGTCTGCGCGCGTATGGCAGACGCGCGGGTTACTGCTCCTTCAACCGCAGCGAATCGGCCACATCGATCGTGGCCGCCACCTCGGTGGCGATGCTGGCGCGGCGGTGCCCCGGGTCGTTGCGATCGCCCTGCACGATGAAGATGCTCTCGGCTGCATGACTGCTTTTTGTCGGCCGGCTGAGCAGCACGTGGTCCACCCGCGAGAGATTGTTCTGCTTGGCCAGCACCAGCAGGCTGGCGCTGATGCGCTGGCTGGCGGCATCGAACGGGCGCCCGTGCGCGGCGTCCAACTCGGCCACTTTCTGGATCAGCTGCGAGAACAGGCGGTGGTCTGGATGCGAGGGGTCCAGCAGCGTGCCGGCCACTTCAATCGGCGTCGGCGGCGGTTCGTCGCTGGCACGATCGCCCTGGCGATGGTGCTCGGCCTCGCGCTCGGGCATCGCGTGATGGGTTTCAGCATTCAGATCGCTGCCCGGGAAGGGCGGGGCGATGCACTGGATTTCCGGCAGGTTGAACAGCACCGCGAACTCGCCCAGGTTGCTGCCGCCGTCCAGCGGCGCCGGCAGCGGATGCAGGCCCGCGTAATGCAGCGCCGCCCAGACGAAATCGCTGCAACGGTTGATGGTGGCCGGGCGATCCACATCGAATTCGAACTCGGCCGGTTCCTCGGCGAAATCACGCAGGCAGCCGTAATGCTCCTCGGTGATTTCCAGGGTGCGGCTGTAATACGGGTCCAGATGCTCGTCGGCATCGTCGTGGCGCACCTGCGCATACTGCACGCCGGCGCGGATTTCGCCCGGTGCCTGGCGCGGTGGTGCGAAGCCGTAGCTGTGGGCCTCGTCGCCCGCGGCCACCTGCAGGTACATGTGGCCGCGCGGCGAAATGCCCCCACTTTTCAGCGGAGTGCCGGGGGCGGCCAGATAAAGCGTTGCGGTGTAGCGTGTTGCCTGCTCCATGCCTGTTCAGCCTTGATGGGTGCTGCGGTCCTGAGCGGATGATGGCATAGGTGGGATGGCGGGCAGGTGGAGGAATAGAGGAGGCCGATCGCGGCTTGCTGAATTTGTGAGCCAGCGTGCAGTAATCGGCCTGCGCGTGAGCGAGATCCCGGCGGCGACTGGAGCTTGCCATTCCACCGTTCTATAGTCGTTTCGATCATGCAAGGGAATCGCCCATGAGCAGAGCACCGGCTTGCCGGCTTGCCTCCTTCGCCCTGGTGGCCGTGCTGAGCACCACCGCCTGCGCGAAGGCCCCATCCACGGAAAAGGCCCCGAACGGAACCCCCATGTCCGAAAGCGCAACCAGCCCACGTACGGTGGGCGGACAGACCTACACGACGCAGCCGGTGGAAGCTCGGCTTGGCCCGCACCGCTTCATGTTCCCGGCCAACCTTTACTACAACCAGACGGGCCCCCTGGCCGATGGGGGCGTCATGCTCACCGTGTTCTGGCCTGATTTCGATGCAGCGCCTCCGGGAAATCGCCCGGTGCGCAGCACGCAGGACAGCCGACGGCAGGTGCTGGTCGAGCTTAGATACATCGATCGCGTTCCCATCCAGAACTATCTGGCACGTCGGTCTAGCAGTGAGGCCGCCAGCGCGCCGGGATCACTGGAGCGAAGGGACCCGGTAGAGAACCTTGCGCTGCGTGTTGCACAACCCGAACGCTGGGGTCTGACGCCGTATGCGATCGACCCATCGTTGATGGCAGCCTATGCGAAGGATTCGGAGGCCGCGCTGGGCAGGCCTTACGTGCGCAACCCGGGGATGGAACCAGACTGGTATGTCGCGCGCGCCACAGATGGCCAACTGGCAACCTTCATCAGCTGCGACCCGGCAGACCGCATTCCTGACGGGCTCACGATTCAGGGCAAGACACTTGAACGCGCCGGCGAAGGCCAGATCGCAATGTGCCGCCATTCCATCGTGGACCTGGGCGACAGCATCGCCATCGAGATGAACTATGCACGGGTCATGCTGAGCGACTGGCAGCGCCTGGAAACCAGCGTGCGTGACCTTCTGAGCCGATATCGCGTTCAGCCGTAAAACCGCATCTCAAGGATGAACCATGAGCGGACTTACCGATAAGGACATTCGTGTCCTGTCCTCCTACGCGAAGGAGGGAAATCGCGAGCTTTATTGGAACTATCTCGCGCAGCTTCCCGACAATGATGGCTACGGCCTGCTGGCGTTGGGTGTTGTGCGCAACGACAGCCTCCCCGGCCGGGTGGCCAACAGCTTTGCAACCGCCGTTGCCGAGCAACAGGCCACGCTGTTCGGCAACGAGAAGAACGTAGCGTTCACCGAGCGCAAGCAAGAAACCTTCGGCCAGGATCTGATCAGGAATGACCTGGCGGAACGCAGAAGCTGGGTGGAGGCCGGCAGGCCCGATCTGGCACTCAACCTGCCCTATACGAGCACGCTCAAATCCCACGATGTTTCGTTCGAAAAGAACGACCTCAATGTGAACTGCTGGACGCCGCGTTTGCTGCTGCTGTCCACGGAGCATAGACGCGGCGAGCAAGCAGCCGAGAAGGTCTGGCAGAACATGCTGGACAACAGCGCTGCCGGCGCATTCCGTGCCGGCAAGACGGCGGTCAGCGTGCACCTCGATATGCCGCAGCCCGCCGGGCATTTCTACTTCGTTGAGCTGAGCAAGTTCGAGGGCGCGGCGATCCTGCAGCGTGACGCCGTCGATCCGAACGTGATTGGTACCAAGTTCGACTATCACAGCTACGACCCAAAGGACGGCAGCTGGAATCGCACAGTGGGCGTTCCTCCGATGGACAGGACAACCAAAGAGACCGATCCCGCCGAGATTTCCGCGTTGAACGAGACTCGCGAGGTTCGACTGGAGCGGGAGGCCAAGGCGAAGCAGTTTCATCCTGAAGATCCCTACAGAGAGATCGCCAAGAGCCCGCGCGTGGTGTCTACGCAGGAGCCCGAGCCTCTCTCTACGGAAGGACGCCGAATCGCGGCGATAGCGCCAGGCAGCCCGGACTACGCGCTTCACCAGCAGATTCGCCAGGGCGTCGCTGCACTGGACGAGAAACACGGCCGCCCCTTCGACGCGACCAGCGAGAACCTCGCGGCCAGCCTGACGGTGAAGGCACGCGAGCAGGGTCTGGAACAGGTGGACCATGTGGTGCTGAGCAACGCCACGGCCAATCAGCCGGCGGGTCACACGATCTTTGTTGTACAAGGCGACCTATCTGACCCCGCCCACCTGCGTGCAGGCATGCCCACTGCCGTGGCTGCGCAAACGCCGGTGGCTGAGTCGCTGCAGCAACTGGCTGTGGTTAGCGACCAGCGCGAGCTCGCCCGTCAGAATGAGCAGCAGGCGCTGGACGCACGTACTCAGGAGCAGCAGAGCCATGCCATGCGCATGGGCTGATCGCCCGGGTTGAGGCGACCTCCCTCGGCGCCAGAGATCGCAGTCTGTGAGACCTCCCAAGGTCATCCTCCCCTGCTTCGGGAGGATGACCATGACCAAGATCGACCCTGCATGGCTGGAAGCCTTCGACAAGGAGCTTCTCTACCTGTTCGCCATCGACCATGGCGACGCCGGCATGGATGAGTACCTGCTGGGCTGCTATGCAGACCTTTCGCCGCGCGAGGCGGCGCTGGCGTTCGGCAGCGACTACGACTTGGAGCGCGACGATGCGCTGTGGCCACGGCCTGGCGTGGCGCTGCAAAGTTAAGCTGTGTCGCAATCGGCACGCTTCGAATCTCAGACCTGCGGGCGGACTGTCGCTTTTGAGACCCCGACCCTCTGCAAACCGTGCTTTTCAATGCGCATGCGAGCGGTAACTTAACACCGGCCGAAACCACTGCACCGCAAGGGTTCCGCTGACGGCGTGCCATGCAACAATGCCGTAAGCGTCAGCATTTAGGGCCTCTTCGGCCTACGGTTTCTTGGCATCTCGCAACCATGCGAGTACACCTTGGCGTGCCACCGAAAAAGGGTGGCGCGGGACTCGAAAACCCGTGTTTATGCCAGCTGTATGCGCTTGCCAGCCGACGTCACCTTTTGTGTGGCGTCGGCTGGCAATCCGTTCGCGTTCCATGGCGGGCGGTGCGTGGGGGTCTTCGGACCCGCCGGTCTGGCATTTACCGGTTTTCGAGCCCGCACCGTCCGCCACCTTTATTGGTGGCGCTGCTATCTGTCCTGTACGGAGCATTGCCATGAACACATCGGACTTCCGTTCCCTGCACGCGCAGTACGATCCGGACAACGCCGAACCCGAGCGCGAACCGTCCGTCGATCCCAACGCCTTCGTCGCCACGCTACGCCGTATCGGCACCGGTGCAGCTGCGGACGGCCAGCCCTGGCCGGAGCGGCATCAACTGCCTGGGCGGTGCCTTCAGTTGGCGGATGCGGATTGCGCATTGGCGGGGCTGCGTGTGGTAGCGGAGCTGATGCTGGCTGCGGAGCGGACTCGGCAGAACGGCGCGCCCGAAGAGTATTTGGGAGACCGGGTGATGGAAGGGTTGAAGATGGCGTGTGTGGCGTTGACTGCGCAGGTGGCTGAGCGGTTGCATGTGCGGGAGTAGAGCGCGCCTCGCTGCGCACATCGAATGCAATGCGCGGATCGTATGCACGGTCCGAAGCATTCTCCGCTGTCTGAGCCTTTAGCCTCCAGCACTGGCCTCACTATGCCGAGCCGGACTTTGCTTGCCCTGACGACGGCAGCGCTATTGGGAATGATCATTGGAGGGACGTACGCGCCAGCCACCACAATGAGTCTTGAGAACTACCCAAGACTCACTGACTCGGAGTTTGCCCTGTTTCAGGCCGAAGCCGAGAGCTTCGCCGAAGCATTGGCTTGCCAAGGCGTCATCGTCGGAAAGCATGATTCCAGTAGACGCTTCTTTGATATCAGCGTACGCGGCGATGCCGTTCTGTTCGTGGACAACTCTGGGCCGAGTCTTCTGATAGTCACTATGTCTACGGTCGCAAGCGATGTAATGGAGCTACAGCGCTGGAAAGATGGATGGGGCTCACCAGAGAGACGCAGGAGGAACCTGAGCGCACCTGAGAACAGCTGCCCTAGGTCTGTGCCCAAGTAGGTCCCCATCTGCACCCTGCCCCGGCAGCCAAACGCGTCAATCAATGGCGCAAGGAACCTGGTTCTGGCTAGAATCCTGGGCACTTAGCTTCTGGGACAGAGATCTAGGATGGAACTCCCATTCGAGGTGGGCGCGCTCTACAACCGTCAAAAGCAGATCCACGGTGTATTTGGCGGGCAACAGCAAGGCGGCATTTCGACACCCAAGGAGCATCCGCTAGTCATCGCGTTCACTGGCGAGGCCGGCGTGTCTCACGGATACCATGACTTTTGGGACGACGACGAAGTCTTTCATTACTTCGGCGAGGGTCAAGTCGGAGACATGAAGTACGTGGCGGGCAACCGAGCGATCGGCGAGCACGTCAAAGATGGCAAGACGCTAGTAGTGTTTCAGATGATGGGCAAGGGGCGGCCCTATCGATACCTTGGTAGGTTTATGTGCCAATCCTCCTATGTCCAACCTGGCATGCCGGATCGAGAAGGGCAGCCAAGATCTGCCATCGTGTTCCGCTTGAAATCTCTGGAAGCCTCGCTGGGGCTCGCGGCAGGTGAGACGGACCAAGCCGAGATCGATGCCGCTATCGATGGCGCAGGCGAGACCACCACAAAACGCGAAACCGAAGTGCGGACGAAGCAACGCCTCTTCCGTGAGCGGCTGATTGGCGTTGAGAAGGGTTGCCGATTGACTGGCATTGAGGATCTAAGGTTCCTTCGCGCGAGTCATATCAAACCGTGGGCAGATAGCACTCATAGCGAGCGCGTTGATGGCGAGAACGGGCTTCTGCTGGCTCCGCATGCGGACCTGCTGTTTGATCGGGGGTGGATTAGCTTTTCGGCGAGCGGTCGCTTGCTCGTTTCGAATGACCTACCCTCCGACGTTAAGGGTAGAATCGGTCTGAACCTAGATGCATCTCTGCGGCGTGGACTCTTCTCCCAGAGACAGCTCAGCTTCTTGGATTTTCACCGAGACGTTGTTTTTGATATGCCCCGACGTATCCACGCCTACGGTAGCGGAGCTCCTTAGAGTCCAAGTTTCCTCGTAGTGCCTGCCTTCCCGCCGTCAGACTTTTGCCCTTGTTAATTGGGACCACCTGCGGCAAGTCTCGGGTCAGTGCGGGACTATCCATCACCCTTGCCACACCATAGCCTAGATGGCCCCGCTCCACCTCGATCGCCAACGCCTCGCGATTGGCCTCATCGACAATGATCGGCTCCCTGAGCATATTCCCCTCGGCATTGCGATCTAAGACCAAGTCCATCGACCAAACCCAGTTGGCGGCCTCCGGCCTGAGCAACGGTTAGAGTTCGCCCAGCTGCACCTTCTTCTGCTTGCATCGACCTTCAGCTTGCATCGACGCACCTGCAACTTGGCGTCCTGATACAGCCGCCCGGCTCGCCTCGAGCTCACCGGCCACTGTTCCTGCCGCAGCTTTCCGCCATTAACGGCGGTCCATCTCCTCTGTTCCCACTTAGCTCTACTTTCTCTCACCTTTGCAAGACTGCCTCGCATGGGGGGGCGATACGGAAGCAGAGCGGCATCTCATGACCCGGAGCTTCCAGGAAAAACGAAACGAATCCTCATGATTTCCACAATCAGAGCCCAGCTATTACCCCCCCTGGGAGCACCCAACAATTTTATGGCCAGTTTCACTTGAAATTACAATCAAAACCAATGGAACGCGAGCTCTTCCTCTGGGGAAAACTGGGAAACTATCCTACATTTCTTTCGTTCATTTACCAGATCAGCTTCATAGCTATTCTCACCATTCATCGCCCCCACCTTAACTCCCAGACCCCATTCAACAGGATAATAGTGTTTGGCAATTAGCATTGAGAATGCCAATGGAGTTAGCTGCCGGCGCAGCGCCCATCTATTTTCACCATGAACTCCGATATGCATATGGGAGCACGGGTGGGTTAAAGGAACGTACTGATCTGGAGCATTCTCATACCTAAATATAGGAACGCTACCACGATAAGTTAATGCACTTACTAGCTGCCCAAAATCCTCATCCTGCAACAGGCCACCCTCCAGCATGCCCTTATACTTTCTAAACTTACCAAGAGCCTGATTGCTTGAAACGTACGGATTTGGATAGTACGCAAACCTAACATTATCATAAGACGACCATCCAAACTGAAAGAACGAATGATCATAAAGAAGAATATTAAAATAAGATTTGCGTAGACAGTACGAATATAAAGACTCATGAGTGGCGCAATCACTCATTATCATTTCGCGAAACTCTAAATCAACGGACAGAGGATCAGGACTGGCAAAACTCTCCGCCATCAGACTCCCCTCAAAGAATCTCCAGCTCGCATATATTCCTTCAACGACCGCGCGACGATCCATCGCCTTCCTCCAGAAGATCCAAAGCCTCGTCTTCAGTGAATCCTTCCTCCCGCAACTTCCTGAGGTACTGATCCCTAATTTTTTTGATTGCAACCTGCTTTTTCCCGAGATCTCTCTGAACAATATTAATTGTCTTGAGATCCGGCATATCGAACTTCAGCTCCGGAAATTCTTTCAAAGCAAGATCAATTTCGCCAATCAGGCCCGCGGCAACCTCCCCCATTCCACTCACTCTGATCCAAGCTTTGGATCGAGTGAGAGCGGTGAAAACTTTATTTCGGCCAGATCGCGTCCTACGCCCCGCTCCATCCAATCCAACAACAACCACAGCAGGAGCCTCATTCCCCTTCGCCTTGTAAATCGTGGACAGAGTCACGCGTCCCTCAGCAAAGAAGGGCAAGTCGGAATATGAATCTGCGGAAAGATTGTGACTACTGATTCCGGCAATCGCGAGAGCAGAGCTAATTTCTTTAAAATAGTGCCTAACATTCCTGTCATCCAGGCACACAACGATTATGTCATGCGGATTCAGCCCACCTGCAATGAAGGATTTCACTTGCGACGACGCCCAACTAATCTCTGCGTCGAGCGATGAAGCCACGTACTTATCGACAATCGGGTAACCCTCAACATCTCCAATTGAGAGTGGGCTATTCGATGCGGGGCGTCTCACTATGACTTTTGAGCCGGGAACATCCAGATTCCCCTTAACCATCTCATAGCCGACGTCACCCCAGTGATCTGCGCTCTCAAGCATTTGGACCATCTGGCCATAGATACCGAACCCCAGAGCATGAGCTACAACTAATACCTCTCTCTGATTTCTATAACACTTACTTAGGACGATGTCATTCTCTGCTCCTCTAGGGAGATTCGCGGAAGCTCGGTCCAGTGAGACAATCGCGCCTTTTTCATCCGACCCAAATAGCTCTTCTGGAGAACGGATCTTTACGTCCAGAATATTCTGAAGCTCATCATAGGCCCAGACAATATTCTTTTTATCTCGCTCCCCCTTTGTCACAGCGTAGGCAAGCTGATAGAAGCTAGACGGGAAATCCTGCCCCTCATCAATCAGGAAATAATCATAGAACTGTTGATCGCCCGTAGCGTTTTTTAAGTAGGTTGCACATGCATAATCAAAAGGATCCATTGCACCCGAAGATTGACGCGCAGCCGGAAAACTAAGCGAATCAAAACCTGCGCGAATGCATGCATCGTGATACACGCCGGGCAACCTTGTTCCACCCCAGCCATGACGGACATGGATCAGAGTCCAGTTGGGATCCTCGTCCTTATAGTGCCTGTAGAATTTTGTAATCAGATTGCGAATCGTTTCATTGAGGCTCTTCGTATAGAAGGTGACCAATATCCTGGCATCAGGATGCGTAAGGTGAAGATGTGCGGCTTTCATTGCCAGGATGATCGTCTTTCCCGATCCTGCAAGGCCCCTTATCCGCTGAGGCCCCGTCACCGTGGAAAGAGCAGCCCTTCTTTGCTTCTCGTCAAAATTCGCGATATCCGATTCGAGACGAACAAGAGCCGCCGCTGCTCTCTGAGTATTTGGATCAGTAAGCGCTCGCTTGATCGGCCTGGTAAGCGCTTTGGCCCCCTCCACTACAGATCTTGCCTCAGCCATGTCTTGCTCGCTTAAACCGCCAGCACTAGCTTGTTCTTGAATAAAGTCCCTCAAGCGCTCTCTTGAGGTTATTAAGGGAAGTTCCACCTGGCTGCTCACAGTAGCCGGAACTTGCCAGCCTGGTGCGTAGATCACAGGGGTTACGTCGAATTTCAATGACGAAACAGCGCGCCGCAACTGCCTGCTCTTCAATAGGCGTCCAATTAGAATGCTGCAGAACTGTGATATCTCATCTTCGATATCGGCCAATGCTCCGTTGTTGCCTGAAGCCATTTCAATAGCACTAAGCGCTCTTATAGCAAGAACCCCGTGGGTAGGACTCAACAGCAAGGCGCTGGGGGTGTGTATTTGCGCCTCATAGTCTCCATAGGTGGGGAAGTCGTAATAAAAGACCGCCTCGTCAAGTGAACTCCCCATTTGGGAAGACTGGAGGGACTCCAGCAGCTCGCGGCCCGCCACATCCTTCTCGTAGCGATCAGTCGTTAGAATCACTTCAAGCGCCATAAGCTTGCATCCCTTTTTCCGAAAGGTCTCAATACCTGCAGCCCCATCTTCGCGCAAAAAAAAGGGGAGGCCAATGCCTCCCCTCTTCAATAAACGGTTTACGCCTAATCAAACCCCAACAGGATTAGCCTTCTCCGGATCAATCTTGTACTGCTTGATCGCCCGGGCCACATCCTTCGCGGTCATCTTCCCTTCCTTCGCCAGGGCCGCAATCGCGGCATGCGCGATGTAGTAGCGGTCAACCTCAAAGAACCGGCGCAGGTTGGCACGCGTATCCGAACGACCAAACCCATCCGTACCCAGCACGGTGTACGACATCGGCACGAACGCACGGATCTGGTCCGCATACGCACGCACGTAGTCGGTGGCGGCAATCGCCGGGCCCTGGCGGCCTTCCAGCAGCTCGGTCACGTAGGCCTTGCGCTGCTCACCTTCCGGATGCAGGCGGTTGGCACGTTCCACGTCGAAACCATCGCGACGCAGTTCGTTGAAGCTCGGGCAGCTCCAGATATCGGCGGTCACGCCGAAGTCCTTGTCCAGCAGCTCGGCGGCGGCAATGGCTTCGCGCAGGATGGTGCCTGAACCCAGCAGCTGCACACGCAGCTCGCCCTTCTTCGGCTTGCCGGCGTCGGTCAGCAGGTACATGCCCTTGACGATGCCTTCGGCCGCGCCTTCCGGCATTTCCGGGTGGGTGTAGTTCTCGTTCATCAGGGTGACGTAGTAATACTCGTCAACCTGGTCTTCCATCATGCGCTTGGTGCCGTGCTGCAGGATCACCGTCACTTCGAAGCCGAAGGTCGGGTCGTAGCTGCGCACGTTCGGGATGCCACCGGCCACCAGATGGCTGAAGCCATCTTCGTGCTGCAGGCCTTCACCGTTCAGCGTGGTGCGGCCGGCGGTGCCACCCAGAAGGAAGCCGCGGGTACGCATGTCGGCGGCCTGCCAAGCGATGTCGCCCACGCGCTGGAAGCCGAACATCGAGTAATAGATGTAGAACGGCAGCATCGGCACGTTGCTGACCGAGTAGCTGGTACCGGCGGCCATCCACGAGCTGATCGCACCCGGCTCGCTGATGCCCTGCTGCAGCACCTGGCCGCTCTGGTCTTCGCGGTAGAACATCAGCTGGTCCGCGTCCACCGGCTTGTACTTCTGGCCGAACGGCGCGTAGATGCCGATCTGGCGGAACAGGCCTTCCATACCGAAGGTACGGGCTTCGTCAGCCACGATCGGCACGATGTGCGGGCCCAGTTCCTTGTCACGCAGGGTGATGTTCAGGCTCTGCACGAAGGCCATGGTGGTGGAGTAGCTGCGCTCGCCGCTGCTCTTCAGCAGGCGCTCGTACGCTTCCAGCTTCGGCGCCACGAAGGTCTTGTCGGCCTTGCGGCGGCGCTGCGGCAGGTAACCGCCCAGCGCGGCACGGCGTTCCTGCAGGTACTGCACTTCCGGCGAATCCGCGCCCGGGTGGTAGAACGGCACCTGGCCGTCGGCCAGCTGCGCGTCGGTCACCGGAATGTTGAAGCGGTCGCGGAAGTGGCGCACCGCTTCGTCGTCCAGCTTCTTGGTCTGGTGGGTCGGGTTCAGCGCTTCACCGGCGCTGCCCATGCCGTAACCCTTCACGGTCTTGGCCAGGATGACGGTCGGCATGCCCTTGGTGTTCACGGCCTGGTGGTAGGCGGCATACACCTTGTGCGGGTCGTGGCCACCACGGTTCAGGCGCCAGATGTCGTCGTCGCTCAGGCCGGCAACCATCGCAGCGGTTTCCGGGTACTTGCCGAAGAAATGCTCGCGGGTATACGCGCCGCCGAAGGCCTTGCAGTTCTGGTATTCGCCGTCGACGGTTTCCATCATCAGCTTCTTCAGGACGCCGTCGCTGTCCTTGGCCAGCAGGGCATCCCAATAACCGCCCCATAGCAGCTTGATCACGTTCCAGCCGCCACCACGGAACACGCCTTCCAGTTCCTGGATGATCTTGCCGTTGCCGCGCACCGGACCGTCCAGGCGCTGCAGGTTGCAGTTCACCACGAAGATCAGGTTGTCCAGGCCTTCACGGCCGGCCAGGGCGATGGCACCCAGGGTTTCCGGCTCGTCGCTCTCGCCGTCGCCGATGAAGCACCACACCTTGCGGTCGGACTTCTCGATCAGGCCACGGTTTTCCAGGTAGCGCATGAACTGCGCCTGGTAGATGGCGGCCAGCGGGCCCAGGCCCATCGACACGGTCGGGGTCTGCCAGTAGTCCGGCATCAGCCACGGGTGCGGGTACGAGGACAGGCCACCGCCGTCCACTTCCATGCGGAACTTGTCCAGCTGCTCTTCGCTGATGCGGCCTTCGAGGAAGGAACGCGCGTAGATGCCCGGAGCGCTGTGGCCCTGGATGAACAGCAGGTCGCCCGGGTGGTTTTCGCTCGGGGCGCGCCAGAAGTGGTTGAAGCCCACGTCGTACAGGGTGGCGCCGGAGGCGAACGAGGCGATGTGGCCGCCCAGGTCACCCGGCTTGCGGTTGGCGCGGACCACGGTGGCCATCGCGTTCCAGCGGATGATCGAACGGATGCGCCATTCCAGCTCGGCATTGCCCGGGCTCTTGGCCTCGAACTGCGGTTCGATGGTGTTGACGTATTCGGTGGTGGGAGAGAACGGCAGGTAAGCGCCCGAACGACGGGTCAGTTCCACCATGCCTTCCAGCAGCTGATGCGCGCGCTCGGAGCCCTCGACATCAATAACGGCCTTCAACGACTCGATCCACTCCTGGGTTTCCACAGGATTCGGGTCGTTGTTCAGCACCTCGTTCAACCAGTTCATTAGCGCTCCCATAACCGCACGCACGCGCGCGACTGTTGTATAGATTTCTAGACCGCAAAGTGTAGCGCACCAAGGGCTTTCGTCACTTGGCTACGCAGGCGTATGGATGCAACCGGCCAGTGTCCGCAAGGGGCTTGCCGGGCCCGCTGACGGCCCTGCGGCGGGCCTTGGCGGCTGCGCAGGGTGTCGCTTCCGGACCGCTGCGCCCATGCGCAGGACGCAGTGTTACCGCTGCCGATGACGGTTGTAGGGCAGCGTGGCGAACCTGCTCGCGAGTGCCCCGGCGCTGGCGCTGAACCGGCGACAACGTGTCGCACCCGCCTCTGGATCGGCGCTGGCCTTGGGCCCAGGGTAGACCGCGAGTGAGGGGCCAGGTGGCCCTGCTCCCTTCCACAGCATCGCCGGGGCGCCCTGCAAGGGGCGCCCCTTTTGCTGTGCGCGCGGCCGGCCATGGCCCAAAACGGACCTGCTTGTGGCCGGATCGATGATTGTCGTCTTCGATATATCGATATATCGTTTGCACACTCGTTTACCGATATATCGAAATGAGCCGCACCGCTTCTCCCAGAGCCCGTTCCACCCATTCGGAAGTGCCGCGCCGCAACGGCCAGCCGCGGGTGCTCAGCCGCGGCGACCTGCGCCTGCTGGTGCTGGCCCTGATCGGCGAGCAACCCCGCCATGGCTACGAGCTGATGCAGCTGATCAGCAACCAGTTCATGCAGGCCTACACGCCCAGCGCCGGCACCATGTACCCGCTGCTGGCCAGCTTCGAGCAAGCCGGCTGGATCGAGGCCGAGGAAGTGGACGGCAAGCGGATCTTCCGCATCACCGCCGCCGGCGAGTTCGAGCTGAAGGTGCAGCGCACCCAGGTGCGCCTGGCGCAACGACGTGCCTTCGACCGTGCCCGCGAGATCACCAAGGCCTCGCTGCCGCCGCCGCTGGCCGCGGCCCTGCGCGAGTTCAAGCGGGCGCTGGTGCATCACCACGGCCGCTGGGCCGAGGGTGAGGCGGAAGAAGTGGCGGCGCTGCTGACGCGGGCGTCTGCGCTGCTCAACGGTACGGCCGGTAGCGAGAGCCCACCCATTTCAACGACCCAGCCAGACTGACTCCAGCCAGGTCTCCCCTACGCCGCGCAGCACTGCGCGACACCTTTACAGGTAACCCCATGACCGAACACAACAACACGCGCCTGCGCCTGGATGTGCGCTTCCGTGAACTGACCGTGCTGCGCACCGAAGAAGTCACCCCGCACATGCGCCGCGTGGTGCTGGGCGGCGACGAGCTGGCCGGCTTCGATTCGCCCGGCGCCGACGACCACATCAAGCTGTTCTTCCCCAATGCCAGTGGCGAGATGGTGCTGCCGGTGCTCACCGCCGAAGGCCGCAGCTATCCGGCCGGCAAGGAGCCCTCGCCGGCCCGCGACTACACCCCGCGCTGGTGGGACCACGAAACCGGCGAGCTGGCCATCGACTTCGTGCTGCACGACCAGGGCATTGCCGGGCCGTGGGCCGAGCAGGCCCAGCCGGGCGACGTGCTGGTGATCGGCGGTCCGCGCGGCTCGTTCGTGGTGGCCGACAGCTACGACGCCTATGTGCTGATCGGCGATGAAACCGCGCTGCCGGCCATCGCCCGCTGGCTGGACGTGCTGCCGGACGGTGCCGAGGTGCAGGCTTTCATTGAAGTGAGCGACGAAGCGGAACGCCAGGACCTGCCGCAGTACGAGAACGTGCGCATCCACTGGCTGGAGCGCAATGGCTTCCCGGCAGCGAGCAGCACGCTGCTGGAAGACATGCTGACCGACTTCGAGGCACCGGACGGCGATGTCTTCTACTGGATCGCCACCGAATCGCGCCGCGCCCGGATGATGCGCAAGTTCATCGAAGGCCACTTGGGCGTGCCGCGCGACTGGATCCGTTCCACCGGCTACTGGAAGGCCCACCCGGACGAAACCGACGGCGATTGATCAAGAGATGGCGGATGCGGACCGTTGGTCCGCCCGCCCTTGACTGTGTAGAGCCGAGCCCACGCTCGGCTGCTCTTCACTCAGCCACCGATGACCCCATCGCCGCTACGCGCGATGAGCCGAGCATGGGCTCGGCTCTACAGGAGGGACCGCGACCGGCGGCTTGGCCACCTGCCCCGCCCACCCAAACCGCTGCGCGGCCCAGATCTCCAGCGCCACCAGCAGCGCGATGATCAGCAGCGGCAACAGCAGCCCGAAGTACACGCCGGGCATCATGCCGTTGATCTGTGCCTTCACCAGCCGCAGCACGCCGCGGGTGTGCAGCAGCTCATCCACGTGCATGGTCAGTGCCTCTCGCACCACCTTGGGCTCCAAGCCAATCGTGCCGGCCTTGTCCACCAGCGTGTCTTCCACCATGCCGCGCAGCAGGCCTTCGCGCACCTTGCCGATCACCCAGCCGGTGCCGCGTGCCAACGGACCGTTGCCAAGACGATCAAGGCCAGGCAGCGGATGTTCGCTGAGGTAGGCTGAGGCGATGGTGTCGGCCACATCGCCCACCGTGCCCTGGCTGCGCAATGCCTCGCGCATGCGCGGGTCGTCCAGTGAATCGGTAAAGCCTTCGCTCCAGCCTTCCACCAGGGTCTGCAGGTGCGGCTGGAAATGATCCAGCTGCTTGAACAGCGCGCGGTGCGCGCCAGCGGTGAAACCCAGCTGCAGGCCGAAGAAGGCGGTGGCCAGCGGCAGCAGCACCACGTAGCTGGCCAGCAGCCAGTGATGCCAGCGCTTGCGCCGCTGCAACCAACCACGGCGGTGCAGCCAGCGCCAGCCGAGGATGCCCAGCACCAGGCCAAGCAGCGTACCGAGCACGCTGCCGCCCACCAGATCGAGCACGCTCAGGCCCGACCAGAATTCGTTCAACCAGTACTGCGCGTCCTGCATGGGTCTTCCTTCCGTGGGTGATACAGCGGGCCATTGTAGAGCCGAGCCCACGCTCGGCTGCTTTTCGTTCCGCCATCGGAGAACCCTCGCGCTGCGCGCGATGAGCCGAGCATGGGCTCGGCTCTACAGGGATTCCGCCACCTGGTTCAACGCATCAGCCGGCAAGCAATGCGACAATCGCGCTCCTTTCCTGCAGCAACGAGGCCCACATGGCCAAACTGACCCTGGCCAGCGTGGACGCGCTGCGTACCCGTTTCGCCGATGACGCCGCCTGCGACGCGGTACTGTCCGCCTTCGCCGACACCGCTGCACTGCGCGCGCCGCTGCGTGAGCTGGTGGAGGCACAGCACCGTTACCTGCAGGCCGAATTCGAGGTTGCGCAGGTGGCCGACGTGCTGCGCCGCGACCAGAAGTACGCGCCGGTGGGCCGGCCGTCGATCAACATCGTGCAGCTGCGCAAGCAGCAGGCCGCGACCAAGCAGGCGGCGCTGATCGCACGCCAGGTGGTGGCGCAGGCCGCGCAGACCTTCGTGCGTGTGAGCGGCATGACGGTGAAGGCCAAGCAGAGCCCGAGCGAAGCGTGCGTGGCATGGTTGGGCGCGCTGCGCTGAACACGCGTACCCGGTAGTGGCCAACCTTGGTTGGCCCGCGGAGTGCTCGTGTGCCAACCAAGGTTGGCACCTTCCAAAGCACTCTCCGGCCCTGCATGAACCGGTAGTGGCCAACCTCGGTTGGCCTGCGGAGTGCTCGTGTGCCAACCAAGGTTGGCGCCTACCAAAGCACTCTCCGGCCCTGCATGAACCGGTAGTGGCCAAAGCATTCTCCCGCCCTGCATGAACCGGTAGTGGCCAACCTCGGTTGGCCTGCGGAGTGCTCGTGTGCCAACCAAGGTTGGCGCCTACCAAGGCGTCCCCCACGCCCAAAAAAGAAGGCCCGCTTTTCAGCGGGCCTTCTGCCTTCTCACGACGAGTGAGTTGGATGCATCAAGCAGCCGGCTTTTCGCCGGTGGCTTCGGTGGTGATGCGGATCTTCACTTCATCGCTGACGTTCGGGGCATAGGCGCCGACGCCGAAATCGCTGCGCTTCAGGGTGGTGGTGGCATCGAAGCCGGCGGCCGGAACCTTGGCCATCGGGTGCTCGCCGCCGCCGTTGACGGTGACGTCCAGGGTGACCGGCTTGGTGATGCCCTTGATGGTCAGGTCACCGGTGACGGTCAGCTTGTTGGTGCCGGCCGCTTCCACCTTGGTGCTCTTGAAGGTGGCATCGGCGAACTTGGCGGCGTCGAAGAAGTCGGCGCTCTTCAGGTGCTCGTCGAACTTGGCGGTGAAGCTGTTCAGGCCGCTCAGCGGCAGCTTCACTTCCACGGTGGACTTGGTCACGTCTTCGGCGTTGTACACCAGGGTGCCTTCGACGTTGCCGAAGTGCGCGCTCGGGTTGGAGAAGCCGAAGTGGCTCCACTGCGCCAGCACGTCGGTGTGGCTCGGGTCCAGCTTGTAGGTGCCCGAGGCGATCTTGATCGCTTCGGCGGCCGGGGCGGCAGCAGCGGCATCGGCAGCCGGGGTGGCGGCCTGCTCGGTGGCGGCCGGGGCGGCGGCATCGGCAGCCGGGGCAGCGGTGTCGGCCGGCTTGGAGCAGGCGGCGATGGCCAGGGTCAGGGCCAGCGGCAGCAGCAGTTTACGGGTGGCGCTCATCTCAGGAACTCTCCGGATCGTAGGGTGGGGACAACAGGGCCGCCAAGGTGACGGCCCGAAACCGATACAGCGACTTACGCGATGCGCGCCGCTTCGTCGAACGACAGGCGCGGCAGACGCGGGAACAGGCCCGCCGGGTCACCGTAACCCAGGTTGACCAGGAAATTCGACTTGATGGAGGTGCCGGCGAAGAACGCTTCGTCCACCTTGGCCGCATCGAAGCCCGACATCGGGCCGGCATCCAGGCCCAGCGCGCGTGCGGCCAGGATCAGGTAAGCGCCCTGCAGGCTGCCGTTGCGGAGGGCGGCTTCGTGGCGGCCTTCCTGCGGGCCGTCGAACCAGGCCTTGGCATCGGTGTGCGGGAACAGGTACGGCAGCTTCTCGTGGAAGTCCAGGTCGAAGCCGATGATGGCGGTGACCGGGGCAGCCATGGTCTTGTCGTGGTTGCCTTCGGACAGGGCCGGGGCCAGCTTGGCCTTGGCTTCCTTGGAGGTGACGAAGACGAAGCGGGCCGGCGTGGTGTTGGCAGCCGTCGGGCCCCACTTCACCAGGTCGTACAGTTCCTGCAGCAGGCTGGCCGGGACGGGCTTGTCGAGGAAGGCGTTCTGGGTACGGGCCGTACGGAACAGCTGGTCGAGGGCAGCAGCGTCGAGCGCGTGGGACATCGGTGGATCTCCAGGGCGGCGAAAGGAAGTCAGTGCCCGCGGGCGGCGCGGGGCGAATCGACGAGCCGCAGTGTAGAGTGTCGCGACTGTTGCAACACCCAGCAGGGCTGAAACGAATTAATGCCACAGGTGAAACGATCGAGTGCGCCCTGGACGGTCACGGACGGCCGTGCGGGCAATGTCCGCCAGGCGGTCGCGCTGGCCTCTGCGCTGCGCCAAGGCACCCATCGGCCGCTGGTCCTGCAGCCCCGCGCTCCCTGGCGCTGGCTGTCGCCGCGGCGGCTGCCGGGCGATGTGAACGGCTACGGCGAGGCCTTCGCGACACTGGCCGCCGAGGCCCCGGCGCTGGCGATCGGCTGTGGCCGCCAGGCCGCCGGCGCGCTGCGCGTGCTGCGCGCACGTGGCAGCCAGGTGGTGCAGATCCTCGACCCGCGCATCAGTGCCCGCCACTGGGACGTGGTGGTGGTGCCCGAACACGATGCCCTGCGTGGCAGCAACGTGCTGACCCTGCTCGGCAGCCTCAACCCGGTGGACGACGACTGGCTGGCCTGGGGCCGCGCCGCGTTCGCGGGCTTCAGTACCCTCCCCGGCCCGCGCACCGCGCTGCTGGTGGGCGGGCCGACGCCGCTGGCGCCTTGGGATGAGACCGCGATGGTGGGCGTGTTCCGGGCGCTGGCCGAGCAGATCCGCAGTGAGGGCGGCAGCCTGCTGGCCACCACCTCGCGACGCACGCCGCCGGCGCTGGCCGAGATTCTGCGTGCGACCTTCGCCGACCTGCCGCATGTGATCTGGGGCGACGGCGGCGACGGTACGAATCCTTATGGCGGCCTGCTCGGCTGGGCCAACCGGGTGGTGGTCTCGCCCGATTCGGTGAACCTGCTGTCCGAAGCCTGCGCCACGCGCATGCCGGTGATGGTGGCGCTGGCCGATACCGCGCAAGGCCGCCTGGCACGCTTCCAGCAGCAGCTGCGCGAGCGCGGGCGGCTGCAGGCGCACTGGCTGGACTGGCAGTACGACCGCATCGAGCCACTGCGCGAAACCGCGCGGGTAGCGGCGGAAGTGAAAGCGCGGCTTGGCTTTTCGCAAGAGCCCGGGAAAAGAGCGAAGGAGTTGTAGAGTCGACTGTGAGTCGACTGCTGTTGGCGATACCGTTGAAAACCCCGCGCTGCGCGCGATAGTCGACTACCAGTCGACTCTACCCCGCCGTGGCCCAAGCCCCTCCGCCGTGGCCCAGCGCCCGACATGGCCCAAGCCCCCCGCCGTGGTCCGGCCCTCCGTTACCCCGATGCGCAGCGATTTCTGAACATTTCGATCCGCCCGCACCGTTAGAGTCCAGCCTCCCCCATCACGCTGAACGTCTTCATGCGCACCCTGCTCCTGCTGTCCCTGGCCCTGCTCGCTGCCTGCTCCACCTCGCCCACCGAGCTGGATCCGATTTCCTACCAGTGCCAGCAGCAGCTGGATGCATACCGCGAGCAGCCGGCGCTGCGAGATCCGAAGACGGGCGAACGCCCGCCGCTGCCGATCGCGCCGATCAGTGATGCCTGCGACCGCGAGCTCAAGCGCAAGGGCGTGGACCGCCCACTGCGCTGAGCAGCGTATGATCGGCGCGCGGGCCTGCCCGCCGCTGAAGGTACCGACATGGATCGTTTTTCCCGCCTGCCCCGCGCCGTGCTGCTGATCGCCAGCCTGCTGGTGACCGCGCCCGCTTGGGCCAACAGTTCCGAGTGCCGCGAACGCTACCCGAGCGTGGCGTCGCAGGCGGCGATGCTGGACGTGGCCTGGACCACCGCCGAGCGCCTGGACGCGTTGCCCGATGTGGACGTGGTGGTCGCCGCACGCGGTGGCCAGGACCTGAGCCGCTATGGCCTGCGCCACAGCCACCTGGCGTTCCTGCTGCGTGAGGACGACGGCCGCTGGCGCGCGATGCACCTGCTCAACCGCTGCAAGACCGACAGCTCACAGCTGTTCCACGAAGGGCTGGGCAACTTCGTCGGCGAGAGCGGTGGCCATACCGACCTGCGCATCGGCGTGCCGTCGGCACCGTTGCGTGCGGCACTGCGCGCAATGCTGGTGTCGCCGTCGATCCAGCCCAGGGCGCTGCACGAAACGAAGTACAACGTGGTTGCCTACCCGTTCGCAACCGACTACCAGAACTCCAACCAGTGGGTGCTGGAAGTATTGGCCGCGGCGATGGCGCAGACCGAAGGCGCGCCGGCCATCGTCAAGCGCGAACAGGCGCAGCAGTGGCTGCGCCAGCAGAAGTACCAGCCCAGCGTGCTGCATATCGGCCTCGGCAAGCGCGTGGGTGCGCGCCTGTTCGTAGCCAATGCCACCACCACCGACCATCCGGCCGGCGAGCGCATCTCCGGCAACTATTCGGTGGTGACGGTGGAATCGGTGTTCGACTTCCTGCACCAGCGCAGCCAGCTGCAGCAGGAACTGGTGATCCCCCATGTGCCGGTGGCCGGCGCTGCCGCCGCCACGCCCTGAATCCCGCGAGGAGAACGACATGCGTCCGCTACTGCCTTCCCTGATGTCGATGGTGTTCGTCGCCAGCCTGTTCGCCGCGAATGCCGCCCATGCCGAACGCCGCATCGTGATCATCCATGACCCGGGTCCGCAGGGGCCCAGCCTCGAAATGTCCACGCAGATGGTCACCTCGGCACGTGCGGCTGCAGCGCAGGAAGCGCAGGATGCGGCCGATGCGGGTCGCCCGTTGGCCCGTCAGCAGCAGATCAAGCTGCCGCAGATGGAGGTGAGCGCTATCGCCACCACCGTCGACGGCCGCCGCGAAGTGCTGCTGCGTGATGCCAACAACCCGCAGAACACCGCCTCGATGCAGTACCCGCGCGGCGTTGGCGATCCCGCCGTGCAGTTCAGCGTGGGCCAGACCGTGAACTTCGAGCCGACCGGCAACGATCAGGGCTGGCAGCTGAAGGACAACCAGGGTCGCCCGCTGGAATACCTGCCCGAGGCCACCGGCCCGCGCGACATCTTCGATACCCGGCGCTGAGCCGCCGTCCCCATCCTGACCAGGAGGTCTCCATGTTCCGTTGCCTGCGCGTTCCCGCCACTGCCCTGCTGCTTTCGGCACTGGTGGTGCCCACCGTCCATGCCGGCGCCGCGCCGCAGTTGAACAGCAGCGAGGCCAGCGTGCTGATCACCTCGGTGATCGTGGTCTCGGTGCCTCTTGCCGCATCGGCGGGCCTGTCCGAACTGTCCAAGGCGCCGTTCAAGGCCAGCGAACGCCGTGAGAAAGCCCAACGCACCAAGGCGGTGCCACTGCCGCCAATGGAAGTGAAGAAGGTGGAGACGACGCCAGCCGGCGAACGCCAGGTGCAGCTGCAGGTGCCTGACAAGGCCGACCAGACCGCCACCCTGCGCTGGCCGGCGCGCGTGCATGAAGACCAGACAGCAGCCTTCGTGGTCGGCCAGCAGGTGCATTTCGACCCCACCGAGACCGGTGCCGGCTGGACCGTGAAGAGCGCACAGGGCCAGGCCTTGGCTTACGTGCCCACCGCCTACGCCGCTGGCGACGTGATGAGCGAAGCGCTGTAAAGCTGAACGACCGGTTTTGGCTTTGCCGCGGGCCGGGCGGATAATGGGCGATCCCCTTTGTCCCCCTGGCTCGCCATGTCCGTGCGTCCTGCCCCTCTTTTTGCCCCGCTGACCGCCCGCGCCCTGGTGCTGGCGGTACTGGCGATGGGCGCGGTGGTGCTGCTGTCCAACGTACTGGTGCAGTACCCGATCAACGATTGGCTGACCTGGGGTGCCTTCAGCTATCCGGTCGCGTTCCTGGTCAGCAACCTGATCAACCGCCGCTTCGGCCCGGGCCCGGCGCGCCGCGTGGCGTGGATCGGCTTCCTGGTGGCGGTGCTGCTGTCGATCTGGGTAGCCACCCCGCGCATCGCCATTGCTTCGTGTTCGGCCTTCATCGTGGCCCAGCTGCTGGACATCACCGTGTTCGACCGCCTGCGCCGTGGCAGCTGGTGGCGCGCACCGATGGTGGCCACTACCTGCAGCGCGACGGTGGATACCACCATTTTCTGGTCGATCGCGTTTGCCGGTTCGGCGCTGCCGTGGGTGAGCTGGGCCGCAGGCGACCTGGCGGTGAAGCTGGCGATCGGCGTGTGCCTGCTGGCCCCGTTCCGCGCGTTGTTGTGGAAGATGGCGCCGCTGCGCACCACCAGCTGAACGCCATCGCCCTGGTAGGTGCCAACCTTGGTTGGCACAGACGTTTAACCCGGTGGGTGCCGACCGTTGGCGGGCATCGCGAAGCCATTGATCCGGTAGCCGCCAACCTTGGTTGGCGCTTGGCAATCATGCCAACCAAGGTTGGCATCTACCGACGGCGGGCTATCGCCGCTGAAAGATAGTGCCGACCAACGGTCGGCACCTACCCAAAGCAAACCATTGCTCTGGCGGATGCAACCACTCAGGCGAACGGCAACGCTGCAGCTCTGCACGCTGCAGTAATCGCGGCACACGCGTCTTCAATCGCGGGCGTGGTCGGTGCCAGTCGCGGGCGCCGGTCCAGCGTGCAGGCCAGGCCCACCTCCAGCAACGTGGCATGCGCTCCATGCAGCGCTTGTGCGGTGTCTTCCGGCAGGAAACCGACAACCGCCAACGCATCGATCAACGACGGCGTATCGCGCGGTACCAACAGCGCCGCATGCTGCGCACTGCGCGCCAGCACGCCGGTCTGCAGCAGGAATTCCAGGTCCACTACGCCACCGGCGCCCTGCTTCAGGTCCAACCGCGCGGCGTCGCTGCGGTCCAGTTCGGTACGCATGCGGCCGCGCATCTTCAGCACATCGGCATACAGCGTGGCCGGATCGCGTTCACGCCCCAGCGTCTGTGCACGCACCTGATCGAAGTCGGCCAGCAGGCTGGCGTCACCAGCCACGCCGCGTGCGCGCACCAAGGCCTGGTGCTCCCAGGTCCATGCACGTTCGCGCTGGTACTCGGTGTAACTGGCCAGCGAAGACACCAGCGAACCCTTGCCGCCATCCGGGCGCAGGCGCACGTCAATGTCGTACAGGCGCCCGGCAGCGGTGACCGCAGCGAGCAGTGCCATCACCTTCTGTGCCAGGCGCGCGTACCAGCGCCCCGGCTCCAGCGGACGCGCACCGTCGCTGGCATCCACGCCGGCCGGGTTGTCGTGCAGGAACACCAGGTCCAGATCGGAACCGAAACCCAACTCAAGACCTCCCAGGCTGCCGTAGCCAATGATCGCGAAGCGTCCACCGGGAATCTCGCCGTGCGCCGCGCGCATGTCCGCCTCGGCCATCGCCAGTACGGTGACCACCACCGCCTGCGCCAGCTCGGCCAGTTGCCGGGTGCTGTCCACCGCGCCCTGACGGCCGTCCAGCGTGGCCATCGCCATGCGGAAGCTGAGTGCCAGCCGCGTCTCGTTGAGCCAGCGCAGCTGCGACTCGGGATCTTCCACCGGCAATACCTGCTGGCATTCGGTCAGCATGCCGGCGAAGTCGGGCATCGGGCCGGACACGCGTACGTCCAGCAGTTCGTCCAACAGCAGCGGATACGCCGCCAGGCGCTCGGCCAGCAGCGCGCTGCGCGCCAGCACATCGACCAGCCGCGCCAGCGCACTCGGTTGTTCGTCCAGCAGCGCGAGATAGCTGGTCCGGCGCAGTACCGCCTGCAGCAGACCAAGCACGCGTTTGAGCGCGGCATCCGGTTGCGGTGAACGCGTGGCCGCATGCAGCAGCGCAGGCAGCACGCGATCCAGACGCGCACGCGCGGCATCAGACAACGACTTCACGCCCGTGCCCTGGGCGAAATCGCGCAATGACTGGTCGGCGCCATTGGCATCGAGGAAACCGGCTTCGGCCAGCAACGGCGCGTTGCTGCCCTCGGGCAGGCTGCGCCAGTAGTTGGCCAGTGCGTCGGGCGCGGCCTGGCCCTTGCGCGGCGCCAGCAGCGCGGCGAATTCGGTACTGACCCGCTGCTGCTGTTCGGCCAATACCGCGCGCAGCACCTCCCAGTCCGGATAGCCCAGGCCGACGGCAATGCGCTCGCGGTCCAGCGCATCGCTGGGCAGCACATGCGTCTGCGCATCACGCAGCATCTGCAGGCGGTTTTCCAGGCGGCGCAGGAACAGGTAGGCCTCGCGCAGTGCACTGCCATCCTCGGGCGCGATCTGCCCGGCGGCGACCAATGCGTCCAGCGCCACCAGCAGGCGACGCTCGCGCAGCGCGGGCTCGCGCCCACCGCGGATCAGCTGCAACGCCTGGCACAGGAATTCGATTTCGCGGATGCCACCAGCACCGCGCTTGATGTCTTCATGCAGTTCACGGCGCGCGACTTCGGCGGTGATGGCCGCCTTCATCTCGCGCAGGCCGTCGAGCGCGGTGAAGTCCAGGTAGCGGCGATACACGAACGGGCGCAGGGTCTGCAGCCACGCCTCACCGGCGGCGATGTCACCAGCCACCGCGCGCGCCTTCAGCCACGCATAGCGTTCCCAGTCGCGGCCCTCGCGCTGGAAGTACTGGTCCATTGCCGCGAATGACAGTGCGACGCGGCCGGCGCTGCCGAACGGGCGCAGGCGCAGATCGACGCGGTGGCTGAAACCATCGACGGTGGTTTCATCCAGCAGCTTGGCCAAGCGCTGGCCGAGACGGGCAAAATATTCTTCCGCCGCCAACGGGCGCGGTCCGTCCGATTCGCCGCCCTGCGAGTAGGCATAGACCAGATCCACATCGGAACTGAAGTTGAGCTCGCCACCGCCCAGCTTGCCGAGGCCGAACACGACCAGTTGCTGCGGCGCACCCTGTTCATCGGCGATGACGCCATGGCGCTGGGTGAATTCCTGCTGCAGGGCATCCAGTGCCAGCCGCAGGCAGTCCTCGGCCAGGGCGGTGGCGCCGGCCAGGGTCTGCGCCACGTCGTCCAGACCGGTCAGGTCGCGCCAGATCAGCCGCGTGGACATCGCCGTGCGCCAGCGCCGCAGCTGCGCCGGCCAGTCGCTGGGCTGCAGCGGATCGAGCACCGGCGCCGGGATCGGCGGGCAGCCGGGCGCGGCCAGCTGTGCCAGCAGGTCCGGCTGGCGCACCAGGGTGTCCAGCGCGAAGTCACTGGTCACCGCCAGGCGGGTCAGCAACGGCAGCAGGTCGGCCGGGATGGGCTCGGGCAGGACCTGGGCCAGACGCGCCAGGGCGCGGTCGACAAGAGGCTGCAGCGAGGCGGGCAGGTCAGCGGGGGCGAGGGTCATGGGCTGATTGTATCGACCCGGTAGTGCCGGCCGCTGGCCGGCAGATCCGACGATCCCGCCGTAGGTTACTGGGGTTGCCGGCCCGCGGCCGGCACTACCGATAATGGAGGCCGCGCATTCATACTGGGCGACAGGCAATAAAAAAGCCCGCTTGCAGCGAACTGCCAGCGGGCTCTGCTCCCTCCCCCACGTCGGGATGCAGGGCCATCGTGCGGGCTACGAAAGCACTTTGCACGCTGCACTGCAAAACAAAACCGGCGGGTTTGGGTGAGCCCCCGGGGAAAAGCCATTCCACGAAGGTAGAACCCCCCGTACGGATGAGGATGGCCGATAATCGGGATTCCCCCCAGCAACACGTGTCGTCATGTCTGTTGATCGCATCGCCAACGCGCGTCTCCGTGACCGCGTGGTCTCCGCAGAGGCCGCAGCCGCGCTGATCCAGCCCGGTGAAACCGTGGCCATGAGCGGCTTTACCGGCTCTGGGTATCCCAAGGCCGTTCCCGTGGAACTGGCCCGCCGCATCGAAGCGGTGCATGCCCAGGGCCAGCCCTTCCAGATCAGCCTGATGACCGGCGCCTCCACCGCGCCGGAACTCGATGGCGCGCTGGCCAAGGCCGATGGCATCGCCATGCGCATGCCATTCCAGAGCGACCCGGATGCGCGCAACCGCATCAACGAGGGCAAGCTGGATTACATCGACATCCACCTCAGCCACGTTGCCCAGCACGTGTGGTTCGGCTTCTACGGCGAGATCGACACCGCCGTGATCGAGGTCTCGGCCATCCGCGAAGATGGCTCGCTGGTGCCCTCCACCTCGGTCGGCAACAACAAGACCTGGCTGGACCTGGCCAAGAAGGTGATCGTCGAGGTCAACGAATGGCAGCCGGCCGGCGTCGACGGCATGCATGACATCTACTACGGCACCGCGCTGCCGCCGCACCGCAAGCCGATTCCGCTGGTGAACGCCAACGACCGCATCGGCGACACCGCGCTGCGCTGCGACCCGGACAAGATCGTGGCCGTGGTGCGCACCAACGGCCCGGACCGCAACAGTCCGTTCAGCCCGATCGATGCGACCAGCGAACAGATCGCTTCGCACCTGATCGAGTTCCTCAAGCACGAGGTGAAGAAGGGCCGCCTGCCCCCGAACCTGCTGC
This sequence comes from Stenotrophomonas veracruzanensis, assembly GCF_032911525.1. NCBI lineage: Bacteria > Pseudomonadati > Pseudomonadota > Gammaproteobacteria > Lysobacterales > Lysobacteraceae > Stenotrophomonas > Stenotrophomonas veracruzanensis. The sequence continues at coordinate 55,583 of NZ_JAWJTI010000015.1, read as the reverse complement.
CGCTGCAGTCGGGCGTGGGCAACATTCCGAATGCTGTGCTGGCGGGCCTGGCCAAGAGCGGTTTCCGCGACCTGGCCGCGTTCACCGAAGTGATCCAGGACGGCATGCTCGACCTGCTGCGCGACGGCGTGCTGAGCTATGCCTCGTGCACCGGCTTCGCGCTGAGCCCGCAGGCCAACGAGACGTTCAAGGAGAACATCGATTTCTACCGCGAGCGCATCATCATGCGCACGCAGGAAATCTCCAACCATCCGGAACTGGTGCGCCGCCTGGGCTGCATCGGCATGAACGGCATGATCGAGGTGGACATCTACGGCAACGTCAATTCGACGCACGTGATGGGCACGCGGATCATGAACGGCATCGGCGGTTCGGGTGACTTTGCCCGCAATGGTTTCCTGTCGGCGTTCCTGAGCCCGTCCACTGCGAAGAACGGCACCATCTCGGCGATCGTGCCGATGGCCAGCCACGTGGACCACACCGAGCACGACGTGTCGGTGATCGTCACCGAACAGGGCCTGGCCGATCTGCGCGGCCTGACCCCGCGCAAGCGCGCGCAGGTGCTGATCGACAACTGCGCGCATCCGGATTTCCGCCCGCAGCTGCAGGATTACTTCGACCGTGCCAGCCGCGAAAGCTACGGCAAGCACACCCCGCACCTGCTGCCGGAAGCGTTGTCGTGGCACCAGCGTTGGCTGGATACCGGCACGATGAAGGGCTGAGGCCCGCTCTTGTAGAGTCGAGCCATGCTCGACTGCGTTCCTCGGCAGCCGAGCATGGCTCGGCTCTACAAAGAGCAGCTCCGCAGAATCAATGTAGAGCCGAGCCCACGCTCGGCTCCACGGCAAGCGGGTTACCCGCGCAGCGCCGCCAGCGATTCGGCCTGCAGCCGCTCGTAGATCTCGAACTCGTCATTCACCGCCACGCCCAGCGCCTGCTCGAAGGCCTCGCGGTTGGCATGGGCGGCATAGGCGCGCTGTTCTTCGCCGCCCAGGTTCGACTGGAAGATGCCCGCCGCACTGACCGGCAGGAAGTCCTCGTAGACGATCGGGTCGGCCGTGGCCAGGCCCGCAGCCACCAGCACTTCAGCCGGCAGATCGGCCACGCGCTCCGGCGCGGCACGGCCGGCATCGGTCAGCTGGTAGCGGTAATACCCCAAGCCTTCCTGGCGCAGCGTGTCGTGGTCATCCGGGAAGCTGGCGAACACCGCCTGCAGGCGCTGCCCGTAGTCGCCGCCGGTGCTGCCTTCGCCACCGGCATCGCGGGCCTGCGACAACAGCTGGTCGTACAGCGCGCGGCCCTTCGGGGTCAGCGCAAGGCCGCGCTGTTCGATCTCGCCGAAGCGCGCGGTATGGGTGCCGGCATCGCCACCTTCCGCGTCCGGGAAATGCACGGCCTCTTCCAGTGCCTTGAAACTGGTCTGCCGCAGCAGGATCGGGCAGGCGCGGCGCGGCGGGCCTTCGATGACCGCCTTGGCCGCCATGCCGTGTTCGATCATCGCGGCCTGTGCGGCGTCGATGTCCAGCGTGCGCGGGGTCAGGTGATTGATGTGCGGGCCACGGAAACTGACCACGTCGGCCACCAAGCGGTGCGCGTTGTGCAGCGCGTGGTAGGTCGGCAGATCGACCGTGGCATCGCCGTGCCAGCGGAAGGTTTCCAGTGCTTCCTCGACGAAGTGCTCGGCATCGGCCTGCGACAGGCCACCGTCACGCTCGGCCTGGTCGATCAGTGCCAGCGCGCCCTCGGTGAAGATGCGGCGGCGTTCGAGGATGCGCGCGGACTCCGCACGCAGCGCTTCGTCTTCGATCAGCTCCAGGCGCAGCAGCGAGGTGAACACGCGGAACGGATTCTGCGCCAGCGCGGCACCGGTCAGCGGGCGGAACGCGGTGGAATGCACCGGCACGCCCGCGACCGACAGGTCGTAGTAGCCGACCGGGTACATGCCCATCACCGCGAACAGGCGGCGCAGCGTGGCCAGCTCCTGCACGGTGCCGACGCGGATCGCGCCATGGCGTTCTTCATCCAGGCGCGCGCGCTCGTCGTTGCGCTGCAGCTGCGCGGCCAGAGCGGGGTCCTGCTCCAGCACCTGCGCGTTGATCCGCTCCACCAGTTCCACCAGCGTGCCGTACAGCGGCACTTCGGTGCGGTACATGCGGGACATGGCCTGTGCGAACAGGCGGCGGATCACATCAGGCGAAACGAAAGAGGCGCTCATCAGTCACTCGATTACGGGAACGGGGAACAGCTCGGACCCGTATTGTCGCCGGAGCGCGCGGTGGCGGCGATATGCAGAGCAACATGAAACAAACCGGTAGTGCCGGCCGCTGGCCGGCAATCTCCGGATGCCTGGAAGGGTGCAATTGCCGGCCAGCGGCCGGCACTACCGCTTGAGCTGGCGCTTCAGGGTGGCATCCAGGGTGATCGGCCGGTCCCAGTGCTGGTAGCTGGCCACGATGGCGTGGCGCACGGCACGGTAATGCAGGTTGTCCGGCTTGATGGGCATCCGCTTCACCACCGCCTCCCAGCCGCCCTCCGGGTCCTGGCTGAAGGCGCGCACGCTGTCGCGGCAGGTCTGGCCGCTGGCCTTGGCCCAGAAGCAGGCGAAGTAGATGTCCCCGGCCTGCCAGCCATGGGTGGTGAACAGCGCGCTGATGTAGCCGCGCGGCACGCCCGCATAGCGCGACACTTCGTCGAGGAAGGCGTCGGGGTAGCGTTCGGCGTAGTGGTTGATGTCCTGCAGCTGGGCATCGACCCAGCGGTCACCGGTTTCCACCGTGTAGGCCGCCGAACGCTCGGCGGTCTGCTGGGCCAGCACGGTGGCCGGCACCAGCAGCAGGGACAACAACAGCGCGCGCAGTCGGACGTTCATGCCCCCGATTCTGCCGCAGCCGCCGGGTCCTGTCAGGCCGCCGCAGCGGCCTTGGCCTCGATCGCCGCCAGTGCGGCCGGCCAATCGTGGGCGGTGTCGGCGGTGACCATGCGCGGTTCGTCGTCGGCCACGCCGTGCTGGGTCTCGTGGGCCCAGGTCACCGCGTAGGGGGTATGCACGCCCCAACCACCGAGGGTGACCACCGGCTCGATATCCGAACGCAGCGAGTTGCCTACCATCACGAACTGCTGCATCGGCAGATCGAATTCGGCCAGCACGCGGGCGTAGGTTTCCGGGTCCTTCTCCGAGACGATCTCGATGCGCGGGAACAGCTCGCCGAGGTTGGCGACCTTGATCTTGGCTTCCTGGTGGAACAGGTCGCCCTTGGTGATCAGCACCACCGGGTAGTGCTCGGCGATGGCCGCCACGGCTTCGCGCACACCGTCGATCAGCTCGACCGGATGCCCCAGGGTGGCATGGCCGATATCGAGGATGCGCTGGATGTCCTTCGCTTCGATGCGCTGGCCGGTGATGTCGATGGCCGCTTCGATCATCGACAGGGTCATGCTCTTCACGCCGTAGCCGAAGGTGCCCAGGTGGCGCTGCTGCACTTCCAGCAGGTGGCGCGCAGTCTGGGTGTCGTGCACGTCGACGTAGCGCGACAGCAGGTCAAGGTAATCCTGCTCGGCCTTGCGGTAGTAGTCCTCGCTCTTCCACAGCGTGTCGTCACCGTCAAAACCGACCAGGCCGATGGCGCGCGACGGCGCAGGCGTGGAGGTGTTCATCGCGCAAGGATACAGGGGCCGTGGTGACGAGAAAAACCCGGGCGGCCGCAGCCGCCCGGGTCCCCATGCACCGGTCTTCCCGAATCAGGTGTAGATCAGCGGCCCTGGGCAGGGCCGGCACCTGCACCGGCCTGCTGCGCGGCCACGTAGGCCTTGTACTCATCGGCGCTCAGCTCGCCGTCCTTGTTGGTATCGGCCTGGTCGAACACCTGGGCCAGGCCCGCGTTCACCTGCGCCTCGGTCTTGCTGATGGTGCCGTTGCCATCGGTATCGATGCTGGCCCAGGTCTGGCCACCGCCATTGGCCTGCGCCGATGCCGCTGCGGCTGCGTTGGTCGCCTGGTCGGCGGCCTGGCCAGCCTGTGCAGCCGCCTGCTGGGCCTGTGCGGCCTCATTCTGCGCATGCGCCGCCTGCTGCTTGGCCGACTGCGCCATCGCCGGAATGGCCAGCACGCTGCCAGCGGCGACGATCAGGGCGATCAGGGGCTTGCGGTTGCGAATAGTCATCAGGGGTGTCTCCTGCCAATTGGGTGGTGTTGCGCGGCGTGTTGTCTCCGCACGGCACCTACCCTGCCACCGCGTTTCTGAATCGATTTTGCGTCGCGAGCGGCGTGCACACACACGATTAACCACTCGCCTCCACCCATGCATTAGCGCGGTGGTTAGCAGCAAGTGAGCAGCTCATAAGATGCGCATTCAGCGCCGCAGGATTTAACCGGCAACCAACGAAAAACCTGCGTCAGTCGACGGTTTTTTTCGATGACCGCGAACTGAACAACACCCAGCCGAGCGCAACACCAGCGAGCGCGCCGGCGATTTCCAGTACCACGCGGCTGCCGAGTTCGTTCGGATCGTGGATGGTTGCCAGGAACAGGCGCGCATACAGCGGCGACTCCAGCCGCACGATGCCCATGTAGAACAGCTTCCATGCATCGATGCCGGCGGAGATGATCACCGCGATGACACAGGACCAGCCGATCGCGTGACCGACTGTCCAGTGCAGGAGCCGGCACAGCTGCGACCACAGGAAGTACACCAGCAGCCCGACCAGCAGGGCGATGGCGCCGGCTTCCAGGGTACCGAGCAGGCCGAAGTGCAAAGGAAGGTTCATCGGATGGGCAGGGATGAAGAGGCGGCCAGTGTAAGGGATCTGCCCCGGACCCAATCCGGCAGCCACGGTAGATCCACGCCATGCGTGGATGAATCTCCACCGAGATCGAGTATCTCGACGATTGAACGGAAAGCATCCACGCATGGCGTGGATCTACCGTGTCGACCAAGGTCGACACCTACCAAGAGCAGCGGGATATTGTCGAGGGCGCAGCCCTGCCGATACCCCTACCGTACCGGGACGTCGTACGCGGTGCCGGGATCCGGTTCGGGCTGCAGAGTGTAATGCCACCACTCCTGCGGATAGTTGACGAAGCCACGGCGCGCCATCGCCTGCACCAGCTGCTGGCGGTTCGCCTGCTGCACAGTGCTCAGCCCGCTCGTCCGGGTATGCGCACGCGGGCCAAAGAAATCGAAGTCGGTGCCCATGTCCAGCGCCGTGCAGGCGCCAGTGCGGCAATCCAGCAGGCCAAGATCAACCGTGGCGCCACGACTATGGCCAGAGCGCTCGGCGATGTAGCCGTCGGCCAGCAGCCGTGGCTTGTCCAGATCCGGGTACTGCTGTGCCTTGCGCGAGAGCTCGCGCGGATCGTTCACCCAGGCCATGAACGCCTGCACCGAGCGCACCGGCCGGTAGCAGTCGTAGAGGCGCAGGCCAAAGCCCTGCGCACGCAGATCCTGTTCCACCTGTGCCAGCGCCTTCGCCACCGGCGCCAGCAGGTAGCAGGACGGCGCCTCATAACCGGGCACGCGCGCGCCGGTGAAGTTGTTGGCACTGGCGTAGCGGATGTCCATGTCGATGCCTGGCGACAACGTGCGGATCTCCACCAATCCGCCGCTGGCCGCATCGGTGGCGGGTGAAACGCGCGGTGGCTCAGCGGCGTTGGCGGTCGCCGCCAGGGCAGTCGCCAGTACGAGTGAAATGCAGGTCCTGGAAGTCATAGCTGAAGTCGATGTCCGGGTCGATGGCACGCAGGTCCAGTGTGGGCGGCGCACCCTCACCTGGCTGCAACCAGGCCTGTGCGTCGTCGTCCAGCGTATCCCAGCGCAGCAGCCAGCGGCCCTGCAGCTGCAGCAGGGCCGCCTGCAGCTTGGGCGACTTGTCCACGCTGAAACGCAGGCCGTCCCTGCCCGGGCACAGCGAAGCCGGGCCCAGCCACGGATCGGAGTAGCGGCCCTGCCAGCGCGGCAGGTCATTGCCCCGTGCCGGCTGTGCTGCTGCGGTCGCTGGCCGTTGGCGGCCTGACGCTGCCTGCGTTGCCCGGTCTGCCTTCAACTCGGCCAGGTACTCCATCGCCGGCCGCGCATCGTCGGGTGCAGTGAAGCGCTTCAGCATCGCCTGCATCAGCGCTGTGCGCGCGTCCTCGCCGTCGCCATTGATCAGCATCACCACACCCACCTTCCGGTCGGGCAGCAGCGCCAGCGACGAGTACATGCCCGACAGCGTGCCGGTATGCGCCACCTTCCACTGCCCGTCCATGTCGGACACGCGCCAGCCATACCCATAGCCGTAGAAGTGCGCATTGTCCCAGCGCCGCTGCCGCTCACCCAACGGCATCGGCATGTGCAGGGTCCACAGCGTGCGCCGCTGCTCAGCGCCCAGCCAGTCCGGCACCAGCGCGGGATCGAGCAGCACCTGCATCCAGCGTGTCATGTCGCGCAGCGAACAACGGATCCCTCCCGCCGCCATCGAGGGCAGGTCCGGGCTGATCGCAGCATCGGCGTTCACCGCCTCGTTGCGTTCACCACGCCAGGCATGCGGCTGTGCCACGTTGCCCACGCGCTTCACCGACCACGCACCCACCTGGCAGCGCGTCATGCCGAGTGGTTCGAACACCTGCTCGCGCATCAGCTGGTCATACGGCTTGCCACCCGCTGCCGCCGCCACTTCGCCGGCCACCACATACATCAGGTTGTCGTAGGCATAGTGGCTGCGGAAGCTGCTGACCGGTTTCAGGTGCGCCAGCCCCGCGATGATGTCGGCACGAGTGAACGCGTTCGGCTCCGGCCACAGCATCAGGTCACCGGCGCCCAGGCCGAGACCGCTGTTGTGGATCAACAGGTCGCGCACCTGCATCTGCTGGCCGACCCACGCATCGTGCATGCGGAAGCCCGGCAGGTGCCGCTGCACCGGATCCTCCCAGTGCAGCGTGCCCTGCTGCACCAGCCGCGCCAGCAGCGCGGCGGTCATCGCCTTGCTGTTGGAGGCGATCTTGAACAGCGTGTCCTCGTTGATGCGGCCGCCGTCACCGCGCGCGCCGGCTGCGTGGCGATAGACAACCTGCCCACTCTCGACCACCGCCATGGCCAGCCCGGGCAGGTGCTCGTGCCGGACCACGGCGGCGATGTCGGCCTCGATGGCTGCACTGTCGACCGACGAAGCGGACGGTGCGGCCAGTGCCGCCGCGAGGATCAGCAGGTGGTGCATGCGGGCAGCCCCTCCATTGCCCGCGCCGTCATGGTGGACGACGCGGATCGTGGTCTCAGAAGTTCCAGGTCACCACCAGCTGGGTGTAGCGCGGGGCTTGCCAGCGCGTACCGGTAGCGAACGTCGCCTCGCGATACTGGCCGGGCTGCGCCTCGTAGCGCTGGTGCACGTTGATGGTCTTCTGGTTGTTGAACAGGTTGTACACCGACAACCGGGCGCTGAGGTCGATGCCCTCCACCGGCAGGCGCCAGGTCACGTTGGCGCCCATGGTCCAGGTCCACGGCAGGCGACCAAACGCCCCGCGCGGGCTGTACTCGAACTGGCGCTGGTTGTAGGGGCCTGCACAGTTGGCCACGCACAGCCAGCCGGTGCCACCGCCACTGCCCTCGCTGGAGGTGCTGCCACCGGCGATGGAGTCGTTCGGCCACATCACGCCGTAAGCGGTGATCGGACCACCGGACTGCACCTGCAGCGTGGTACCGAACGACCACTGCTTGTTCAGCGCATAGGCGGCGCGCAGCTTGAACTGATGGCGGAAGTCGTTGAACAGCACACCGTAGCGCTCGTTGGTGGCAGGATGATCCCAGAACTGCACCATGCCGGTGTCACCGTAGTTGGTATCGGAGTTCACCGGGCCTTCGAAGTTGCCCTCGCTCTTCGACCACAGGTAAGACGCGTTGAACATCCACTTCTCGTCCCAGGCGCGGTCGATCTGGAACTCCAGCGCCTTGTAGGTGCGCTTGGGCTTGGAGTAACCGATCACCTCGCCGCTGCCGCCCTTTCGATAGCCGCTGTTAGCGGTGTCGATGGTGATCCAGCCTTCGTTGGCGCAGCCGATGCTCTTGTCGCCCCAGATCGTCAGGCTCTCGCCCGGGTTGGCGATCGGCCACAGCGTGCTCGGGGTCGGACCGCACGGGGTGTAGTTGATGCGGATGTCATCCAATGCACGGGTCATGCGCCGGTAGGTGGCGTTGACGCCCCATGACCACGCCTGGTTGATCATGTTCTGGAAGCCCAGGATGTACTCATCCTGGTAGACCGCCTTCAGGTCGCGGTCCACGCTCTGGCGCAGGTCGGCACCGCCGGTGTTCATGCGGGTGTCGGTCGGCCCGATCTGCTGGCCGACGACCGGTGCCATGTACGGTGAGCCCGTCGGTGAGGTTTTCCGCTCCCAGCCATTGAGTACGTAATAGCTGTACTCGTCGGTCAGACCGCCGGCGAAGTTCACGTTGATGTTGTTGGTGACCGGCAGGTAGTAGCGGCCAGCGTTGCCGAACAGCTTGGTGCTGCCGTCACCGCGCATGTCCCACGAGAAGCCGACACGTGGCGCGATCAGGTCGTCCATCTTGATGAACGCCTTGCCGGCGGCGGTACGGTTCTCGAAGCGGTCCCAGCGCACGCCCAGGTTCAGCATCAGGTTCGGGGTGATGTTCCAGATGTCTTCCACGTACAGCGCATTGGCTTCGGTCTCGAACGTTCCGCCCGACTTGCGGTTGCGCGCACGCAGCATCTCGGTGACGCCCCCCGGCACGTAGGCGTTGGCGCCATCCCAGACTTCATCGCCCGGTCGCGCCACGTAGGCGGTATAGCTCAGTTCGGTCGGACCGGGGTAGCGTGTGGATTGCTTGGTGGTCATCAACTCGCGGTCGACACCGAAGCGCAGCAGGTGATCACCCAGCTGCCATTCGAAGTCCAGTCGCGCCACGTCACGGGTATCGTCACGCTCGGCCACCGCCGTACCGGTGGGATGGCAGCCGGCACGAAGACCCTGCAGCTTGCCCAGTCGCGGGCCATACGTACTGTCAGTGAACACCGGGCTGCAGGCCTGGTCCAACGACGAATTGGTGAACGCACGCTGGTTGTTCTGGCCGACCATGGCACGGGCGGTAAAGTTCTGCCCGAAATGGCCGGTGTAGGTGGCCGACCAGTTGCGGCCGCCGGTCTCGGTGACCGAATCGCCGCCCCAGGCGCCGAGCTGGTTGGCGTTCCAGTTGTAGCCGTACGACGCATTGGTGACATCGCCCTCATCCGAGAACGCCAGCAGCGCCAGGCTGTGGTTGTCGTTGATGTTCCAGTCCAGCTTGGTGCCCCAGAATCCGTTGCCGGAATCATTCTTGAACCAGGTGCTGCCATCGGACGAGGTGTTGTGTCCCTTGTCGCTGCGGTCTTCGTACATCGCGAACAGGAACAACTTATCCTTGATGATCGGCCCGGAGCCCCAGACGTTGGTCTTCAGGAACGAGTTGTTGTCGCGGCTGCCATACGAATGCGGGGTTCCATCACGATGGAAGTGGTCGCCGCCGCTGGAGCGCCATGCACTCGGCTCAGCGGTGACTTCCACGCCGCCTTCGAATTCGTTGCTGCCCGAACGGGTCACCGCATTGATCACGCCGCCGGTGGAGCGCCCGAACTCGACCGAGTAGCCACCGGTCTTGACCTGGAATTCCTTGAAGAACGCGAATGGCGCCGTGCTGAAGCCACGACGGGTATACATGTCGGTGACATTCAGGCCGTTGATGAAGACCGCATTCTCGGCCACCGATGAGCCGGCGAACGACAGGCCTCCGAATGACGAGTTGCCGCCGACCACGCCCGGCGCCATCAACGCCACGGCGGACAGGTCCTGCGCCACCGGCAACCGCGAGATTTCCTGGCGGTTGATGTTGAAGGATGTTTCGGTGGAATAGACGTCCACGCGGTTGACCACGCGGGTGCCGACCACCTGCAGGGCATCCAGGTTGGTGACGCCGCCGCCACTGGCCAGGTTGACCGTGGTGGTGCCGCCTACCGCCACACTGACGGCGACCTGGTCGCCCAGCTTCTGGCCATCACGGCTGAGCTGCAGCTGGTAATCCCCCACCGGCAGCTGGCCCAGGCGATAACTGCCATCGGCACCGACCGTGACGCTGCGGGTCAGACCCGTGCTGCTGCTCACCACGGTCACCTGGTCGCCGGCGGTGGCGCGCCCGGCCACGGCACCGCTTACGTTCTGTGCCATTGCGATACCGGGCAGCATTGCGCCCAGACACGCCCCGAGAGCGACGCACAACGCCGCCCGCTTGATGCTGTAAGCCTTCATCCCCTGCTCTCTCCTGCAAGAATTGAATGGTGTGGAATGCGATGTGTCGCGCTAGCGTTGCCTGGCTGGCAGTACCCGCCACTGGAAGTCGTAGCTCCATTGGTCGAAGTACAGGTTGCCGCCTGCCCACTCGGCCTCGCCGCGCTGCGAGTCGACCGTTTCCGAGCGGAAGTGCTGCTTGGCCGGCACGAAGGGCTGGCCGAAATCGTCGTTGAAAGCGATGCGGTAGCCGTCGAGGCCACCCAGATAGAAATCGCGCAGTGCAGGCACATCGCTGGCAAGCGCGCCGGTGGTCACGTCCATCGGCAGCCAGCCATACGGCGCCAGGTAGACCTGCCCCCAGTCATGCAGGTTGTTGTAGCCGCTGCCATCGTCGGAGAACACCATGCCCGACTGCCAGCGCGCGGGAATACCGTTCATGCGCAGCAGCGCGATCAGCAGCAGGGTCTGCTGTCCGCAGTCGGCATGGCCGGCATGCAGCGCGTAGTCGCTGATGTTGCTGAGCGTGGAGTATTCGCGCGCACCGGCCCAGGGAATGCGATCCACGGCAGCAAACAGCTTGCGCAGCACTTCATACGGACGTGTCTCGCCCTGCAGTACCTGGTCGGAGAACAGCTTCAGCGCCGGGGTGAAGCGCACATGCGGCAGCTGCTCGGCCAGATAGGGCTTCAAGGCCGGATCAGCCGGGGTTGGCTGTACCTTGGCCGGGTCGATCGCGGTATGCCGGGCGAGGATCGTGACCGCGTAGCGGATCTCGAAGCGCGTCGGCTGCCCAGCCACTGCCTTGGCTTCCAGGTAGGCGGTGCGCTGCAGGGTACTGGCCGGTGCCACCCGCGCCTTGCCCGGGGTGCTGCCCAGCCACTGCACCTGTTCCTGCTGCCCGGGGATTTCGCGCGGGTACGGAATCCAGGCCCGTACAGTTTCGCCGGCCGGGACGGCGTCGGCCTTTACCGTGAGCGACTGGGTGAATTCGATGCGCTGTGGCAGTACCGATGCCTGGCCACTCTGTTCGGCCGCGGCAACCACACGCGCATGGTGTGCATTGAGCACCTCGTTCGGGCCCGGCGCTGGCATCGGTGCATCCGCGCGGCGGCGTGCGCGTGCTTCGGCGCTGAGCAGGAACAGGTTCGAAGGTGCGCGCTTGAAGTACCAACGCGTGCCATCGATGTCGAGATGCTCGATCAGGCCGAGCTGGTCCCAGCGTGCGAATTCCTCGTCGGTCAGGTCGGGAATCCAGCGCCGCACGGCGGCCTTGGCGGCGGTTTCGTCGAGGGAAAAATCCAGGCGGATGCGGCGCATGCGTTCTTCCTGGAACGCGATGTCGTCGAAACTGACGCCAGGCTCCGCCGCGTCGGCGGCCGACCAGGTGTTCAGTTCGCTGTGAGCTTCAAAGAACCGTCCCGCGTCGATCATCTGCACGACACGCGCAAACTGGATGGCTGAGGGTGGCGGCTCCGCTCCCGCCGACCACGCCCACAGCAGCAGCGCGGCACACAGGCCGGCAGCAGCAGGCAGACGCGGTTTGCGAACGGCAGGATCCACAGCGACACTTCCCCAGCGCGGGTGGTAATGGCTGTGTAACACGGGCCGGAACAGCGGTCAATAATTTATTCTTGCTTTCGCCAGAGAAAGGAATAAATATTCCAACTGGCATTCGAGGAGGGTATGCAGCGCATGATCCTGGCTTCCCGCGCACCGGACCGGCAGTGGCCGCGCCGGTTGACCCTGGCCCTGTGCCTGCTGGCCGCACCGGCCTTCGCACAGGCTGCACCGCCACCTGACCCCGGCGCGCCGCTGCCCTATGTGGTTGGCCTGCACGAGGCCTACCTGACACCGCAGTACTGGGCCGCACGCCTGGACAATGCCGATGCGCCGATTCTGGACCGCGCGCAGATCGAGGCACAGAACGCACGGATGCGGGCGCAGGACAGCCACATCCAGGACATCGCTTCGCTGCCCGCACAGCTCGATGCCGCGCAGGTACGCGCCAGCATCAGCGCATTGTCGCGCTGGCCCGAGCGTGCACTGTTCAACGAGAAGGGCAAGGCCATCGCCCCGGCGCTACGCAGCGGCATCCAGGCCAACCTCGGCCTCGATGCGATTCCCGCGCAGGTGACACCGGCCTACGGGCTGGTGGTGAAGCGTGCCGCGCTGCGCACCTTCCCCACCCGCGAGCGCGTCTTCAGCACTGCCGGTGACACCGACATCGACCGCTTCCAGGAATCGGCACTGTTCCCCGGTGACAAGGTTGCCGTGATCCATCGCAGTACCGACGGCCGCTGGCTGTTCGTGCACAGCGAGCGCTACAGCGCATGGATCGAGGCCGATGCCATCGCCAGCGGCGACAAGGCCACGGTGCTCGGCTACGGCGCGAAGGGGCCGTACCGCATCGTGACCGGCGCCACCGCACAGACCGTCTACACCCCGGAAGAACCGCGCGTCTCGCGCCTGCAGCTGGACATGGGCGTGCGCCTGCCAGTGCTGGCCGACTGGCCTGCGTCTGAGCCGGTGAACGGCCAGCAGGCGCACGCCTCGTGGGTGGTGCAGCTGCCGGTCCGCGAAACCGACGGCGGCCTGAAGCTGGTGCCGGCCCTGCTGCCGCGCTCGCAGGACACCGCCGCCGACTACCTGCCACTGACCCCGCGCCTGCTGCTGCAGCAGGCCTTCAAGTTCCTTGGCGAACGCTACGGCTGGGGCCATGACTACGACACCCGCGACTGCAGCGGGTTCGTCTCCGAGATCTACCGCAGCTTCGGCGTGCTGCTGCCGCGCAATACCAGTGCACAGGCGGTCAGCCCGGCACTGGATCGCCTGCCGTTCACCGACAAGGTCGGCAAGGCCGCGCGCGACCGTGCTGTCACCGACCTGCAGGTGGGCGATCTGGTCTACATCCCCGGCCACGTGATGATGGCCATCGGCCACGTCGACGGCCGCACCTGGGTCATCCACGATACGGCGGGCGGCAGCTGGTTCGGTGCCGACGGCAAGCGCGTGCAGGCCCATCTCAATGGTGTTTCGGTCACGCCGCTGGAGCCGATGATGGCCAGCGATACCGTCCGCTACATCGACCGCATCACCAACATCCAGCGCCTGCGGGCCAAGACTCCTGAATGAAGATCACCGCCATCGAACTGGGCATGCTGCGCGTGCCGCTGAAGACGCCGTTCAAGACTGCCCTGCGCACGGTGGAAACCGTGGAAGACGTGGTGGTGCTGATCCGCACCGACACCGGCCACACCGGCTACGGCGAAGCCCCCGCCACCGCCGTGATCACCGGTGATACGCACGGCTCGATCATCGAAGCGATCCGCCACTTCATCGCCCCGCGCCTGATCGGCCAGGACGTGGTCAACCTCAACCATCTGTGCACGCTGGTGCAGACCGCGATGGAGCGCAACACCAGCGCCAAGGCGGCGGTGGAAATCGCGCTGTACGACCTGTGGGCGCAGCTGCACGGTGCGCCGCTGTACCAGATGCTCGGTGGTGGCGACCCGGTGATCACCACCGACATCACCATCAGCGTGGACTACATCGACAAGATGGTGGCCGACTCGCTTTCAGCGATCGAACGCGGCTTCGAGTCGCTGAAGATCAAGGTCGGGAAGGACATCGGCCTGGACATCGAACGGGTCAAGGCGATCCACGCCGCCGTGGAAGGCCGCGCCCTGCTGCGCCTGGACGCCAACCAGGGCTGGACCGCCAAGCAGGCGGTGCATGCGATGCGCACCCTGGAAGACGCCGGCGTGGTGCTGGAACTACTGGAGCAGCCGGTGAAGGCGGCCGACATCAGCGGCCTGAAGTACGTCACCGACCGGGTCAACACGCCGGTGATGGCCGACGAAAGCGTGTTCAGCCCGAGCCAGGTGATGGACCTGATCCAGCAGCGCGCGGCCGACATCATCAACATCAAGCTGATGAAGACCGGCGGCCTGTCCAACGCGATCCGCATTGCCGACATCGCCGGCATCTACGGCGTACCGTGCATGATCGGCTGCATGATCGAGTCCAGCATCAGCGTGGCCGCCGCCGTGCACCTGGCGGTGGCCAAGAGCGATGTGATCACCAAGGTCGACCTCGACGGCCCGTCGCTGGGCCAGTTCGACCCGGTCAGCGGCGGCGTGCATTTCAACGAATCGGAGATCAGCATCAGCGACGTGCCGGGGCTGGGCATTACCGAAGTGCGCGGGCTGGAGATGCTGGGTTGATCCCTGCCTTGTGGCTGGCCTGGCGTACAACTGACTTTGGGTCGGGCGTTACTTTTCTTTTCGCGAAAAGAAAAGTAACCAAAAGAAACGCTCCGCCGGCCGCGAACCGGTGCTACGCACCGGTTCCCTGCGCTCCTCGGCCCGTCGAGGGACGGCGCGAGAACTCGTTACGCTCAGACACCCGCGCCTCTTCGCCCTCGCCGGACCTGCGGTGCTCGGCTCGCTTGAAGGCGGACTCAACGTCAAAGGCAACAACTGCATCCCGTGGATCCACGCCATGCGTGGATGCTTTTGCTCTTGCTTCTGCTCTACCCCGTATCCCCTTCGCGGCTGGCACGCGCGCGATCTGTCCGGGGTGGGGCGGGTGGGGCTTGCAGGGGTGTCCGCGCCAAGGATGGCGCGACCAAGCCTCCATGGACGGATTCACGGCGTCCCCTGCAAACCCCACCCGCCCGACCCACTCCATGACCTGCTCTACGCTGCCAACCGCAACGCGTTCCCCTATGCTCCAACGCACGCCCCTCGGACACCCCGCATGCCGCCCCTGCTGAAAATCCGCACCGAGCGCGGGCAGATGTCGGCCATTGAGCGCCGCATCGCCGACTTCATCCTCGACAACGCCCACCTTCTGCGTGACTACTCGTCCCAGCAGCTGGCCAGTGCACTCGGCATCAGCCAATCCAGCGTGGTGAAGTTCAGCCAGAAGCTCGGCTTCAAGGGCTACCCGGACCTGAAGTACTCGATCGGCCAGGACGTGGCCCGCGTTGGCGCGGACCCGCAGCAGGCGCCCAGCGAACCCGATAGCGGCGATGACTACCTGCGCCTGGGCGAGGCCCTGCGCCGCAGCAAGGCACAGGCTGAAGAGGAAACCCGACAGGCCAATCCACGCGAGGAAATCGAGCGCATCGTGCAGCTGCTTGATGGCGCACCGAAGCTGTTCGTGTACGGCCTGGGTGACGATGGCCTGTTCGCCCGCGAGTTCGCCATGCGACTGTCGCTGCTCGGCCTGTTGGTGGTGCCGCATACCGACCCGATCCTGATGCTGGCCAACCTCTCGGCTGCGCGCCCCGGCGATGCCCTGCTGGTGTTCTCCGAATTCGGCAACCTGCCGCAGCTTTCGCAGCTGTCACGCCAGTTCCAGGACATGGGTGGCAAGGTGATTTCCATCACCCGCCATACCGCCAACCCGCTGCGCGCGCATGCTGACGCAGCACTGGTGGTGTGCGCGCACGATCGCACGCCGCAGGTCGCGCAGCTGCTGTACCGTAGCGCCATGCACGCCCTGCTCGATTTCCTGTTCGTGCTGCTCTGCCACACCAATCCGGACCGCCAGCAGCAGCTGGCGGTGAACCTGGAGCGGATCGACCACCTGCTGGATTCCTGACCGGAGCACCTGTTGATGAAATCGCTGGTCCGTCTCGCTACCGCTGCGCTGCTGCTTGCCGCGGCGGTGTCCGTCCACGCTGCGCCGCTGGAGGGTGCGCGCCAGCTGATCGTGGTCACCAGCGAAAGCTGGGACAGCACGCAGGGCCAGCTGCAGGCCTATGTGCGTGATGGCAAGGGCTGGCACGCGCATGGACAGGCGTTCCCGGTGGCACTGGGCCGCACTGGCAGCGCCTGGGGCCTGGGCCTGCACCCGGCGCAGGCCGATGGCCCGCAGAAGCAGGAAGGCGATGGCCGCAGCCCGGCGGGCGTGTTCGCGCTCGGCAGCGCGTTCGGCTATGCCGTCACCCGCCCCGGCATCGCGATGCCCTATCAGCCAATGCTGGACAGCAGCTACTGCATGGACGTACCCGGCTCGCCGTTCTACAACCGCATCGTCGAT
The DNA here is from genome assembly GCF_032911525.1 of Stenotrophomonas veracruzanensis. NCBI lineage: Bacteria > Pseudomonadati > Pseudomonadota > Gammaproteobacteria > Lysobacterales > Lysobacteraceae > Stenotrophomonas > Stenotrophomonas veracruzanensis. The sequence goes on along the minus strand of NZ_JAWJTI010000015.1, from coordinate 39,283 downwards.
GAGAAGAAGGTCGGCAGTGCAGCGGTCAAGGGCTCCACCGAGCCGATGCGGCTGGACCTGCACAACAAGGGCGACGTGCGTTACCAGGAAGGCTTCGTGATCGCCCACAACCCGGACAACCAGCCCGGCAAGGGCAGCTGCATCTTCGCCCATCTGTGGCGCCAGCCGGGTGAGGCCACCGCCGGCTGCACCGCCATGCCGCAGGCGCGCATGCAGGCCCTGCTGGACTGGTTGCGCCCGCAGGATGCGCCGCGCTTCGTGCTGCTGCCGCGTGCAGAGTACAAGCGGCTGCAGGCCCAGTGGCAGCTGCCCGCACTGCGCGGAGACGCCCGTTGAGCGCGCAGGACGAACCGCAGCTGCAGCGCGCGGTCAGCCGCTGGCAGATCGTCGGCCTGTCGATCAACGATGTGATCGGCAGCGGTATCTACCTGCTCCCAGCCGCCACCGTCGCCCTGCTCGGCCCCTTCAGCCTGTGGGGCGTGGTCGCCGCCGGTATCGTCGTGGCGCTGCTGGTGCTGTGCTACGCGCAGGCCGCCAGCTACTTCGATGAGCCCGGTGGCAGCTACCTGTATGCACGCGAGGCCTTTGGCCGCTTTGCCGGGTTCGAGATCGGCTGGATGATCTGGCTGACCCGCATCAGCTCGGCGGCCGCACTCAGCAATGCACTGGCCGACGCAGTCGCGCGGTTCTGGCCGTGGGCGGGTGCCGGCATGGGGCGCATCGCGATCATTGTGGTATCGCTGGGCTTCCTCACCGGCGTCAACATCATCGGTGTGCGCTCGGCCGCGCGCACCGGCGTGGTGCTGGTGATCGGCAAGATGTTGCCGCTGCTGCTGTTCGTGGCCATCGGCGCGTTCTACATCGACCCGCAGCTGGCCTTCTCCGGACAACGCCCGGACCCGCATGACCTGCAGCGCATGGGTGAAGCCGCCTTGTTGCTGCTGTACGCCTATGCCGGCTTCGAGAACATCCCGGCCGCCGCCGGCGAGTATCGTAATCCGCGCCGCGATATTCCGTTCGCGCTGATCACCATGATCATCACCGTCACCGTCATCTACGGCGCGGTGCAGGTGGTGGCGCAGGGCACGCTGGCCGGCCTGGCCAGCTCGGCCACGCCGCTGGCCGACGCCGCTGCCGGCTTTGGCGGCGAAGCACTGGCGCTGATCCTCACCGTAGGCGCGACCATCTCCATCCTCGGCACCAACAGCAACACGATGATGATGGGCCCGCGCTTCCTGTTCGCGCTGGCCCGCGATGGCTACGGGCCGAAGATCCTGGCGCAGGTGCATCCCCGCTTCCATACCCCGGCCGCGTCGATCCTGTGCCAGGGCCTGATCGCGCTGGGCCTGGCCCTGTCCGGCTCGTTCGTGCAGCTGGCGTTGCTGTCGATGACCACGCGCCTGTTCGCCTACATCGGCACTGCCGCGGCGGTACTGGTACTGGCCAAGCGCTATGCCGATCGCCCCGGCGCGTTGAAGCTGCCGGGCGGTCCACTGATTCCGGTGTTGGCGCTGCTGCTGTGCGTTGCCCTGTTCGCCAGTGCCAGCTGGCAGAACATTGCCGCTGCACTGGTCGCGTTCGCCATCGGCGCGGTGATCTACAAGCTGCCCCGCAAGGATGCCGACGCCGGGTGATCGGTAGCGCCGGGCATGCCCGGCGGATTGATCTGGCGATCACGCTGCCGGACCGGGCCGTTAACCGCCACGCAGGCACGATCAGGCTTCGTCCACAACGGAGCCTTCCATGACCGAGTACCAGATCCCCGGCCGCGTACCGGACGACAGCACGCCGCGTGATGCGGTCAGCAACTACTGGCGTGAGCGCTACACGGCCGAACCGTATTACGACGACCAGCTGTTCTTCGAGGATTATGAACCGGCCTACCGCATCGGCCACGCCGCGCGTGCGCAGGACATGATCCGCGCCTACGAACAGGTCGAAGCTGAACTGGAGTCGCGCTGGGCCAGCGAGCGTGGCCGCAGCCGGCTGGAATGGGCGCAGGCGCGCGGTGCCGTTCGCCGTGGCTGGGAGGATGCACAGCTGGCGGACCCGCGGTTGAAGCGATAACGCCATGCTTTTGTCGGGCCGAGCCTACGCTCGGCTCGACTCCACAAACGCCGCACGACAGCCGAGCATTGGCTCGGCTCTACACCGGATCGATCACTCCTGTTCCGGAAGCGGCGGCACGACCGCGCTGCGCTTGCTCTCACCGCCACCGGCGGCGATCAGGTCGCGGGTGTTCTTCTGCACCGCCACCGCGCCGAACAGCGACAGTGCATACGCCATGCCGTAGAAGCCCTTCTCGCTCGGTGCCAGCGTGGCATTCCACAGGCCAACCAGCAGCAGCATCAACGCCGACAGCAGTGCGAACCAGCACAGCGCGTAGTACAGGCCACTCACCGGAATGCCCTCGACGCGGTCACGCACGCTCTTCTGCAGCGACACCGCCGCGAACAGGCCGAACAGCAGCAGGGTCAGGTAGTAGCCCTTTTCGTTGAGCGCCATCGTGGCGTTGAACAGACCGATCAGGTAGGCCGCCGCACCCAGCAGCAGGGCCACCCATGAGGCGGCGATGAAGGCGGTGGAGGGCTTGTGGGGCATGGCAGTGTTCATTGCAGATCCTTGGCAGGCAGACGGGCACGCTTTGCCCGGGCGTGCCCACCCTAGACGATCCCGCCGCGCTCGCACAGGGGGCGCAGGACCTTCGGGCCACGACGCTCACGGCGCCAGTGGTATACAAGGGACAGCCCGGCCATCCGCATCCCCGCACTGGAGATACCCATGACCCGCACGCCCCTGCTGCTCGCCCTCGGCCTGGTGCCGATCCTTGCCACCTCCGCCTGCAATGCCGCCGACCCGGCCGCCAACGGCGCCCAGACCACAGCGCCCGCAGCCTCCATCGCTGCCGACCAGCGCCCGTTCACCGCCACCGAAATCAGCCGCTTCGACCAGCCGTGGGCGATGACCTTCCTGCCGGACGGCAGCCTGCTGGTCACCGAAAAGCGCGGCAAGCTGCAGCACCTGGACCTGGCCAGCGGCCAGAAGCATGAGATCACCGGCGTTCCGAAGGTCGCTTACGGCGGCCAGGGCGGCTTCGGTGACGTGATCCTGCACCCGCAATTCGCGAGCAACCACGTGATCTACCTCAGCTATGCCGAGGAAGGCACGCTGGACACCCGCGGAGCGGCCGTGGCCCGTGCCACGCTGGCGCTGGATGCCAACGGTGCCGGCCAGCTGAAGGACCTGAAGGTGATCTGGCGACAGAGCCCCAAGGTCAGCGGCGAGGGCCACTACGGGCATCGCCTCGCCTTCGGCCCGGATGGCAAGCTGTGGATCAGCTCCAGCGAGCGGCAGAAGTTCGATCCGGCGCAGGACATGGGCGGCAACCTCGGCAAGATCATCCGCCTCAACGATGATGGCAGCCTGCCCGCCGACAACCCGTTCGCCTCGCAGGGCGGTGTGGCCGCGCAGGTGTGGTCGCTGGGCCACCGCAACATCCTCGGCATGGCCTTCGACGCCAACGGCAAGTTGTGGGCGCATGAAATGGGCCCGGCCGGCGGCGACGAACTGAACCTGATCGTGCGCGGCGCCAACTACGGCTACCCGATCGTCTCCAACGGCGACCATTACGACGGCCGGCCGATTCCCGACCACGACACGCGCCCGGAATTCGCCGCGCCGAAGGTGACCTGGACACCGGTGATCTCGCCGGCCGGCTTCGTGATCTACAGCGGCAACCTGTTCCCGCAATGGAAGGGCAGCGGCTTCATCGGCGGCCTGTCGTCGACCTCGCTGGTGCGTGTGGCCTTTGATGGCGACAGCGCGCGAGAAGCCGAGCGCTTCAACATGGGCGAGCGCATCCGCGAAGTGGAACAGGGCCCGGATGGCGCGCTGTGGCTGCTGGAAGACGGCAGCAAGGCGCGCCTGCTGAAGCTGACACCGAAGGCCTGATGCCCCGGTAGTGGCGGCCGCTGGCCGCCACGTCTGTCCGCAACGGCCCCGCACGCGGGGCCGTCTGCGTTCATTGGATGGTGATGACCTTCACCTCGGTCTTCGTGCAGGCCTGGTCCAGGCACTGCCCGTTCAACCACACCTGTCCATCGCCGATCATCACGCCCTGCTGGTTGACGAAGACCTTGCCGAAGTCCTGTTCGGACACCGCCTTGACCACCGCCGGGGTGATGATCTTCTCGTAGTTGCGCTGGAACTCACCGGGGCTGGTGATCTTCTTTCCACCGCTGATGTTCAACGGGAAGCGCACTTCCTCGACCACGGCAGCACGATCACCACCGACCACGGCGGTCTTGAACGCGTTGAAGACCTTTTCGTACTGCGCAGCATCACCGAGCACGCTCTCGATACGCGCACGCGCGTCTTCCGCGGGCGCATCCGACGGTGCGGCTGCGGCAGGTTCGGCTGTCGGCGTCGCCGGTTCAGCCGCAGGCGTCGCCGCAGCACTGGCCTCCATCGGCGGTGGAGCATCGGCCGCGGGCTCGGCCGGCGGCGCCGGCTGCGAACAGGCCGCCAGCAGCAGGGCGGGAATCAACACAGCGATCGTACGCATGCGCGGGCATCCATCGGTTCAAGAACACCGATGGTAGCGCCGCCGCAGTGAGGACAACAAAAAGGGGACGGAGGGGATTAAGTCGTTAGTGCCACAAACGACTTAATCCCCTCCGTCCCCTTTTCTTCGATCAGGCCTTCAGCAGCTCGAACTGCACGGCTTCTCCTGCCGCCGACGAGGCGCAGACCCACAGGTCGAAGTGGCCCGGCTCGGCACGCAGCACGCCGTCGCGGCCGGTGAACGCCAACTGCTCGCGGGTGAGGGTGAATACCACGTCGGTCGACTCGCCCGGCTGCAGTGCCACCTTGCGGAAGTCCTTCAGTTCGCGCACCGGACGCACGCGGCTGGCCACGCGGTCGTGAATGTACAGCTGCACCACTTCCTCGCCGGCCACGTCGCCGCTGTTGGTCAGCGTGGTGGTGACGGTCAGGGTGTCCTCCCAGCCGAGCTGCGCCGCACTCAGCTGCGGCACGCCGTAGGCGAAGGTGGTGTAGCCGATGCCGTGGCCGAACGGGTACAGCGGTTCGTTCGGGATCTCGCGCCAACGGGCCTTGAACTCCGACATCGTCGGCAGTTCCGGGCGGCCGGTGCGCGGGTGGTTGTAGAAGTACGGCTGCTGGCCGGACACCTGCGGGAAGCTGACCGGCAGGCGGCCGGACGGGCTGTAGTCGCCGAACAGCACATCAGCCACGGCATGGCCGGTCTGCGTGCCCAGGTACCAGGTCACCGCCACCGCCTGTGCATTGCGCACCGCGCCCTGCAGCGCCAACGCGCGACCGTTGCGCAGCAGTACCACCAGCGGCTTGCCGGTCATCGCCACCGCCTCGGCCAGCGCCTGCTGTGCCGGCGGCAGGGTGATCTCCACGCGCGACTGCGCTTCACCGCTGTAACGCTGCGGTTCGCCCAGCGCCAACACCACCACGTCGGCGCGCAGCGCGGCCGCCACCGCGGCTTCGGTGCCGCCCGGAATCGCGGTTTCCAGCTCGCAGCCCGGCACGATCTCCAGCAGTGCTTCATCGCCGATGGCGGCGCGCACGCCGGTTTCCAGGTCCACGTAGCGCTGCTTGTCACCGAACAGGGTCCAGCAGCCTTCGATGTTCTCGCGGTCCTGCACGAACGGGCCGATCAGCGCGATCTTCTGACCGGTCTTCTGCAGCGGCAGCACGTTGTCGCGGTTGTTCAGCAGCACGATCGAACGGCGTGCGGCATCGCGCGACAGTGCGTCATGCGCAGCAATGTGCGAGGTGTCGGCTTCGCGCGCCGGGTCCAGCGAACGGTACGGGTCGTCGAACAGGCCGATGGTTTCCTTCAGCCACAGGATGCGGCGCACGCCCTCATCCAGCACGCTCATCGGCACGTCGCCGCTCTCGACCAGGCCAGGCAGGTGCTCGGCATAGAAGCCACTCTGCATGCTCAGGTCCAGGCCGGCGGTGAACGCCTTGGCGGTGGCATCGCGGTCGTCGGCGGCATAGCCGTGCGCGACCAGTTCCATGTCGGCGGTGTAGTCGGAAATCACCACGCCCGGGAACTTCCATTCGCCGCGCAGGATGTCGGTCAGCAGTTCGGCGTTGGCACTGGCCGGCACGCCGTTGATGTCGTTGAACGAGGACATCACGGTGATCGCGCCGGCATCGAAAGCGGCCTTGAACGGCGGCAGGTGCACGTCGCGCAGGGTCTGCGGCGAAATATCCACCATGTTGTATTCCATGCCGGCCATCACCGCGCCGTAGGCGGCGAAGTGCTTCGGCGTGGCCAGCAGCGAATCGGCGGCGCGCAGGTCGCTGCCCTGGAAGCCACGCACGCGGGCGGCGGCGAACGCACAACCCAGTACCACGTCCTCACCGGCACCTTCGGCGCCACGGCCCCAGCGCTGGTCGCGGGCGATATCCACGGCCGGGGCATAGGTCCAGTGCAGGCCGGCAGCGGTGGCCTCGATGGCAGTGGCGCGCGCGGTGCGCTCGGCCAGGTCCGGCTCGAAGCTGGCGGCCTCGCCCAGCGGGATCGGGAACACGGTACGCATGCCGTGGATGACGTCGGCGGCCAGGATCACCGGAATGCCCAGGCGGCTCTCCTCGGTGGCGACCTGCTGGATGCGGCGGCCCAGTTCGGCGCCCACACCATTGAACAGCGAGCCGACCTTGCCCTCGCGCACCTGCTGCAGCACCTGGTCGGCATTGCGCACGTTGGCTTCCGGGTTCACGTCCGGGGCGAACGGGCGGACCATGTCCGCGAAGACACCCAGCTGGCCGACCTTTTCCTCGACGGTCATCTGGGCAATGAGGGATTCGATGCGATCGGAGGCCACCGGCAGTCCTTGATGAAAACGTTTACAAGCCCGGCATTCTAGCGATCCCGAGCCGTTTGGCGAGAGGTTTCTTCATTCAGTTTCAGCCACCAGCGGGGACCGTATGGCCCCGCCGGGGGCACCGCAGCTTACTCCGAGCCGGCCAACTGGCGCTGCCCGGCCATCAACATGGCGTCGCTGGAGGCCTGGAACACCCGCAGGCCAAACGCCGGCAGGATCGCCAACAGGTGGTCGAAGATGTCCGACTGCACCGCCTCGTACTCGCCCCAGGCAGTGCTGCGGGTGAAGCAGTACAGCTCCAGCGGCAGGCCTTCGGTGGTCGGCTGCAGCTGACGTACCAGCAGGGTCATATCGGTATGGATGCCCGGGTGGCTGCGCAGGTAGCGCTCCACATAGGCCCGGAAGGTACCCAGGTTGGTCACGCGACGGCTGTTGACCTCGGCCACGCCCTGCTCGCGCAGGCGCCCGTTCCACTGGCCCAGCTCCTGCTCCTTGGCCTGCAGGTAATCGCGCAGCAGCGCGAACTGGCCGAGGAAGGCCAGGTCGCCCTCATCCAGGAAGCCGACGCTGTGCTGGTCCAGGTACAGCGCGCGCTTGATCCGGCGCCCACCGGCTTCCTGCATGCCGCGCCAGTTCTTGAACGACTCGGTCACCAGCTTCTTGGTCGGGATGGTGGTGATGGTCTTGTCGAAGTTCTGCACGGTGATGGTGTGCAGGGCGATGTCGATCACATCGCCATCGGCGTTCTGGCTGGGCATCTCGATCCAGTCGCCGATGCGCACACGGCCATCGCCGCTGATCTGCACGCTGGCCACCAGCGACAGGATGGTGTCCTGGAAGATCAGCATCAGCACCGCAGTGGCTGCGCCGAGGCCGGTCACCAGCGGGCCCAGCTTCACCCCCAGCAGGGTGGCGACGATCGACAGGCCGGCGGCCACGAACACCACGATCTTGACCACCTGCAGGTAGCCCTTGATCGGCTTGTTGCGCGCATCGGGCTTGCGCTCGTACAGGCTGTTGGCCGCGTCCAGCGCATGCGAGAACGCCATCGACACCGTCAGTACGGCCCACACGATGCACAGCTTGATGATGACGTTGACCAGGCCCGGCGGCAGGTCGGGGATGAGGGTGATGCCCGAGGCGATCACCTGGCTGGGCACCACGTTGGACAGGCGCGAAATGACCCGCATCAGGTGGCTGCCACGCCCGGACTCGGCACCCGGCAGGCGCTGCAGCAGGCGCCGCAGGCCACGCACCAGGATGCGCTTGGTCACCCAGTTGGCCAGGCCGGCTGCGATCAGCAGCGCCGAGATCATCAACGCCAGGTAGGCGCCGGGATAGGGTTCCAGTGTGTTCTGCAGCTTTTCCAGCCACTGTACCGCCACCACCGCGTCCACCATCAGTTGTCTCCTTTCTTCATTGCCGTTGAGGTTGCCGGCCAACGGCCGGCACTACCGGGTCTGCTGGCCAATGGCCGGCGCGACCGGGTCAGTCCCGCGAACGTTCGATGATCACGCCCACCGCGCGCGCACCGCGCACCGCGCCCGGCTTGCTCAGCTTCAGGCGCAGCCACTTCACGTCGAATTCGTCCAGCACAATCTGCGCGCAGCGCTCGGCCAGGGTCTCGACCAGGCCGAATTCCGATTCGCGCACGAACTGCTCCAGGCGCTTGCTCACCGCCTTGTAGTTCAAGGTATGGGCGATGTCATCGGTGGCAGCGGGGCGACGGTTGTCGAAACCCATTTCCAGGTCGAACACCAGGTCCTGGCGGATCCGTCGTTCCCAATCGTAGATCCCGATCAGGGCGTCGATCGTCAGCCCTTCGATGAAAACCTTGTCCATTGCGCGTACCGGCACGAATACAGGCGGCCATGGTAACGGCACGGCGGTGAGCCTGCCCGGAACGGGCGGTGAGCGGTCGGCAGGGAGACGGCGCCGGAAAAGACAAAGGGCCCCACTAGCAGGGCCCTTTGGTACTACCGTTTGTCCCCGGGGGGAGCTGGAATCCAGCCGCGAGTCCCGGTGGCGCAGGCACGCAGATTAGGCAAGGACCAGATCGCCGGTCAAGGCCAATTCCGACAGGGCAGGTCAGGTATTCGTCCGAGGCAAAACGCAGAAAATCAGCCGCGCGGACAACGACGTTCCCTGATGGTCGCCGCCGCCCACTCTGGCGAACATCGATCCCTCCTTCACCACCGCTCATGACGATGGCTCCATACGATGTACTCCGGCGCGCGTTGTCAGCGGAGCGCCTGTCTACTTACGAGAGAATCGCATCGACCTGCAGCCCCGACGTCACAGCCGAATCCCTGTACCTGTGGAACATGCGGATGTGCAGTGCACTGATGATGCCGGTCCATCTGTGCGAAGTGGTCACCCGCAACGCCGCTGCAGTTGTGCTCGCCCGGCAGCATGGCCCGCGTTGGCCCTGGAATGATGCCTTCCGACGCAGGCTGCCAACCTCATCCAGTACTTCTCCGCGCACGGCACTGGAACAACTTGCCAGCCGCGTAACCGATACACCTGGGATCGTCGCCAACCTGCCAATGGTGTTCTGGCAGCAGCTCTTCACCTGTCGCTTCGACTCCACGCTTTGGATACCCGCACTCAGCAGGGTTCTGCAGCATGCTCCCTCTGCTCATCCCAGTGCCGTCAGGAAAGCCATCCATGCGGATATCGGACGCATCCGCCACCTACGCAACCGCATCGCCCATCACGAACCCATCCTGGAACGCGACATCGGCGCCGACCTGGCCGCGATCGGGCGGCTGATCCACGCCCGCTGCCCGCACACGCTGGGCTGGCTGCAACGCCATGAGCGGGCGACGACGGTATTGGCCGCGTCGCCGTTGGCAGGGCGTCGGTAATGCGTCCGCCGGGCGTGGCCCGGCGCTACCGGATCACACCGCCGGCAGGGTCGCCATGTCCCAGCGCGGGGTCACATCCACCTTCGGCGGGCTGTGCTGCCCGGCCTGCAGGCGCAGCGCGCCGGCGAAGGCGATCATCGCGCCGTTGTCGGTGCAAAGTGCCGGCCGCGGGAAGCAGGCACGGCCGCCGAGACGCTCGGCCATCTGCTGCAGGCGGGCGCGCAGGCGCTTGTTGGCGCCGACACCGCCGGCCACCACAATCACGTTGGTGCCGGCCGCTTCCAGCGCGCGCTCGCACTTGATCGACAGGGTCTCGACCACCGCATCTTCAAAACCACGGGCGATATCGGCACGGGTCTGCTCGCTCTGGTCGCTGTCGCGCCAGGCCATCAGGACCTGGGTCTTCAGGCCGGAAAAGCTGAAATCCAGCCCCGGACGGTCGGTCATCGGCCGCGCGAAGCGGTAGACACCCGGCGTGCCCTGCTCGGCCAGCCTGGCCAGCTGCGGCCCGCCCGGATAGGGCAGGCCCATCATCTTGGCGGTCTTGTCGAAGGCCTCACCGGCAGCATCGTCCAGAGTCTCGCCCAGCAGGCGGTACTGGCCGATGGCGTCCACTGCCACCAGCTGGGTATGGCCGCCCGATACCAGCAGCGCCACGAACGGCGCTTCCGGCGGGTCGTCTTCCATCAGCGGGGCCAGCAGGTGGCCTTCCATATGGTGTACGCCCACCGCCGGCACCTCCAGCGCCCAGGCCAGCGAGCGGGCCACGCCCGCGCCCACCAGCAGCGCACCAACCAGGCCGGGGCCGGCCGTGTAGGCCACGCCGTCGATGTCGTCTACGCCAAGGCCAGCTTCTGCCAGGGTCTGGCGCACCAGGGGCAGCAGCTTGCGGACGTGGTCACGGCTGGCCAGCTCGGGCACCACACCACCGTACTCGGCGTGCAGGGCGATCTGGCTGTAGACCGCATGGGCGCGCAGGGCCGCGCTGCCGGCAAGGTCGGTGTCATACACCGCCACGCCGGTCTCATCACAGGAAGATTCGATGCCAAGGACTCGCATGCCTGCTATTATGACGCCCCTGCCGTCCCCTCGGGGAACGTGCAGATCTCACTGCTTTCGAACCCCCGGCCCGTATTCAGGGTTGGCCGCTTGCAGTTTGTTGATTCGCCGCTATAATGTGCGGCTCGCCGGGCGTGACCCGGTTCTACTGTGTCCCGGAGATTCCATGCCCAGCGTCAAAGTCCGCGAGAACGAGCCCTTCGAGTTTGCTCTTCGCCGCTTCAAGCGCACTTGCGAAAAGGCCGGTGTGCTGGCCGAAACCCGCAAGCGCGAGTTCTACGAAAAGCCGACCCAGGAGCGCAAGCGCAAGGCCGCCGCTGCTGTGAAGCGTCAGCTGCGCCGCTCGTCGCGCGACGTCACCAAGCGTCAGCGCCTGTACTGATCGGACGCATCTTCATTGCGGCGGGCCTGCCTGTCGCGATGGAGCCGAAGCCGGCACGCGCGAGCGTCGCCGGCTTTTTGCGTTTCCGGGTTCGGGCATCCGCCCCGCCCCACCTACCACCACGAGGTTCCTCATGAGCATGAAGCAGCAGCTCACCGAAGACATGAAGGCCGCCATGAAGGCGGGCGAGAAGCACAAGCTGGGCGTGATCCGCCTGATCAACGCCGCCATCAAGCAGCGCGAAGTGGACGAGCGCATCGAGCTGGATGACACCGCCGTGATCGCCGTGCTCGACAAGATGGTCAAGCAGCGCAAGGACTCGGTCAGCCAGTTCGAAGCCGCCAACCGCGAAGACCTGGCCGAGATCGAGCGCGCCGAGATCGTGGTCATCGAAGCCTACCTGCCGGCCAAGATGGGCGAAGCCGAGATCGTGGCCGCCATCCAGGCCGCCATCGCCGAGACCGGTGCTTCCAGCCCGGCGGACATGGGCAAGCTGATGGGCGCACTGAAGCCCAAGCTCGCCGGCCAGGCCGACATGGGCCTGGTCTCCAAGCTGGTCAAGCAGCAGCTGGCGTAAGCCATTGCCGGGGTCGGATCCCTTTCGCAACGCGGAAGGGCTCTGACCCCATTGATGCACCCGCTTCACCGCACCTTCGTCGGTCGCCTGCTACAACCGCACACATGGTTGAACCCGAGCCCAACGTTCCCGTGTCACTGCACAAGTACATCAAGCGCCTGCAGGACAGCTTCCCGATGGCGGTGGCCAAGCGCTTCATCGACGTCGACGTGCTGACCCAGGCAGCTTCCGTCTCCTTCTACGCCCTGCTGTCGATGGCACCGTTGCTGGTGCTGCTGCTGTGGCTGACCGCCTCGCTGTACCCACCGGCCCAGCAGGCGCTGATCGACCAGATCAGCTCGGTGGCCGGCAGCAGCGCGGCTACCGTGGCCGAAACCGTTCTGAAGAACGCTGACAACCAGCCGGATGTCGGCTCGCTGGCGGGCGTGTGGAGCACGCTGTTGTTGTTCGTCGGCGCCACCGCCGTGTTCGCCCAGCTGCAGAACGCACTGAACCTGATCTTCCGCACCAGCGGCGAGCGCCTGGAAGGCCTCAAGGCCTGGCTGCGCAAGCGCGTGTTCTCGTTCGGCGTGGTGCTGGCGCTGGGCTTCCTGCTGATCCTGTCGATGACCGCCACCACGGTGCTGCAGGTGGCCTTCGCGCAACTGCCCTCGATCCTGCCCGCGCTGGGGTACGTCACGAGCCTGCTGCTGTACGCGGTGGGGTTCGCCTTCATGTACCACTACCTGCCCGACCGTCGCGTGGCGTGGCGCCAGGCCTTCATCGGCGGCGTCATCACCTCGGCACTGTTCGCGCTGGGCCGCTATGGCATCGGCGTCTACATCGCCACCGTGGCCCCCGGCAGTGCCTACGGCTCGATGGGTGCGCTGGTGATCTCGCTGGTCTGGATCTACTACGCCACCGTCGTGTTCTTCGTTGGCGCCCTGATGACGGCGGTGATCGATGAGCGCCTGCGCGCGCGTCATCACCTGGCCGCAGCCGGCATTGATCCGGCAACCGCCAGCCAGGTGCCCGACAGGGGGTAAACTAGGCCGACCGCCCCCGGTTCCGTCGCGTGGTCCTGCACCGCGCCCTGCCCTGTTGCCCATGGCCCGTATCCCCGACGCTTTCATCGACGATCTGCTCGCCCGCTCCGACATTGTCGAGGTGGTGGGCAGCCGCGTGCCGTTGAAGCGACAGGGCAAGGAATACGCAGCGCGCTGCCCGTTCCATGACGAGCGCTCGGCGTCGTTCACGGTCTCGCCCACCAAGCAGTTCTATCACTGCTTCGGTTGCGGCGCGCACGGCACCGCGATCAGCTTCCTGATGAACTACGACCGCCTCGAGTTCCTCGACGCGGTGGATGAACTGGCCAAGCGCGCCGGCATGGAAGTGCCGCGCAGCGAGAACCCGCGCAGCCCCCAGCAGCAGGACGACAGCCGCGAGCTGTATTCGGCGCTGGACGCGGCCACCAAGTTCTTCCAGAAGAATCTGGAGGGCAGCGAGAAGGCACGCAGTTACCTCGATGGGCGTGGCGTGGACGAAGAGAACCGCGCGCGTTTCCAGATCGGTTACGCCCCGGACGGCTACAGCGGCCTGCGCGACGCGCTGGGCAAGGACGAGCGGCGCATGAAGCTGCTCGACCGCGCCGGCCTTTTCTCGAAGAACGACCGCGGCCACGTCTACGACAAGTTCCGCGACCGGGTGATGTTCCCGATCTTCGACCGCCGTGGCCGGGTGATCGCCTTCGGCGGCCGCGTGTTCGAGAAGGACGACGGCCCCAAGTACCTCAACTCGCCCGAAACCGCGCTGTTCCACAAGGGCCGCGAACTGTACGGCCTGTGGCAGGTGCGCCAGGCAAACCAGAAGATCGAGCGGCTGATCGTGGTCGAGGGCTACATGGACGTGGTCTCGCTGTTCCAGTTCGGGGTCACCCAGGCGGTGGCAACGCTGGGTACCGCCACCACGCCGGACCATGCCGAGCTGCTGTTCCGCAACGCGCCGGACGTGTTCTTCTGCTTCGACGGCGACGCCGCCGGCCGCCGCGCCGGCTGGAAGGCGCTGGAGTCGGTGCTGCCGCGCATGAAGGATGGTCGCCAGGCCTTCTTCCTGTTCCTGCCCGATGGCGAGGACCCGGACACCATCGTGCGCAAGGAAGGTGCCGAGGCCTTCAACGAGCGCCTGAAGCAGGCCACGCCGCTGTCGCAGTTCTTCTTCGACGAGCTCACCCGCGAGATCAACCTGGGCACGCTGGACGGCAAGGCACGCCTGGCCGAGCGGGCCAAGCCGATGTTGGCGCAGATTCCCGACGGTGCCTTCGGCGACCTGATGAAGCAGCAGCTGGCGCAGCTGACCGGGCTCGGCGGCAACGCCCCGTCTGCGCGCGCGCCGATGCCTCAGCGCCAGCCGGCACGCACTATTCAACCGGTGGCCAAGCGCAGCCTGGTGCGCGGCGCGATCGCCGTGCTGCTGCAGCAGCCGTCGCTGGCACTGACGCTGGGTGGCAAGCACCACTTCCAGGGCCTGCGCCTGCCGGGCGTGGAGCTGCTGCTGGAGCTGCTGGGCCTGGTCGAGCAGCGCCCGGACATCAGCACCGGCGCCCTGCTGGAGCACTTCGACGGGCGAGAGGAACAGGCGTCACTGCACACGCTGGCCGCACAGACGCTGCCGGGCGACGACGCGATGTGGACCCAGGAACTGCACGATGCCGTGGCCCAGCTGGAGAAACAGCTGCTGGTGCAACGTCTGGAGGAGTTGTTGGCAAAGCAGCGCCAGCAGGGTCTGGACGATACTGACAAATACGAACTGCGCGAGCTGTTGAAGGCCCGCGCCGGACTGCGCTTGTAGCGGCAGGACGTTTTCACGGAGAGGACCATGCTGCTGCGCCTGACCTGCCTGCTGTTGTTGTCGCTCTGCCTGCCGCTGGCTGTCCTGGCTGCGGATACCCCGCTCAATGAAGTCCGCCCCGGCCTGTATGCCGGCGGCCAGCCCAGTGCCGCACAGCTGCGCGAACTGGCCGCACAAGGCGTGCGCACCGTGATCGACCTGCGCCAGCCTGGCGAGGACCGGGGTTTCGATGAAACCCGCGTGGCCGAATCGCTGGGCCTGCGCTATGTGCGCATTCCGGTGGCCGGTGCCGAGGGGCTGGATGCAGCCAATGTGCGCGCCGTGCATCAGGCCCTGCGGCAAAGCCAGGGACCGGTGCTGCTGCACTGCGCCTCCGGCAACCGCGCCGGTGCCGTGCTCGGCCTGGTCAACGCACGCTACGAACACGCCAGCCCGGAACAGGCACTGCAGCTCGGCCAGCGCGCCGGCCTGAAGTCACTGGAAGCCGCCACCCGCCAGCGCCTGGCCACGCCGATCACTTCGCCCTGAACCCTCCGCACCAAGGACTCTGCCCACCATGACCCGCTGGTGGTCGCGCCTGCGACCGGACAACTTCACCCTCGCCCTGCTGTGCACCGTGGGCCTGGCCTCGCTGCTGCCGATGAAGGGCGCCGCCGCCATCGTCCTCGATGACGTCACCACCGTCGCCATCGCCGCGCTGTTCTTCCTGCATGGCGCGCGCCTGCCGCGCGAGTCGATCATCGGCGGCATGCTGCACTGGCGGCTGCACCTGACCATCCTGGCCTGCACCTTCATCCTGTTCCCGCTGCTGGGGCTGATGTTCAAGCCGCTGTCGGGCTGGCTGCTGACTCCGGAGCTGTACCTGGGCGTGCTGTTCCTGTGCACCCTGCCCTCCACCGTGCAGTCGTCCATCGCGTTCACCTCGATGGCCCGCGGCAATGTACCGGCAGCGGTGTGCAGTGCCTCACTGTCGAGCATCCTCGGCGTGTTCCTGACCCCGCTGCTGCTGACCGCGCTGGCCGGCACCTCCGGCGGTGTGCACGACCCGCTGCATGCGATCGGCGGCATCATGCTGCAGCTGCTGGTGCCGTTCGTCGCCGGCCATCTGCTGCGGCCGTGGATCGCCGGCTGGGTGGAAAAGCAGCGCGCGCTGCTGCGCTACACCGACCAGGCCACGATCCTGCTGGTGGTGTACTCGGCGTTCGGCGAAGCCGTTACCGAAGGCTTGTGGAGCAAGACGCCGCTGCTGTCGTTGCTGGCCGTGGCAGTGGTGGCCGCGGTACTGCTGGGCATCGCCATGCCGCTGATCACGTTCATCGCCCGCCGCCTGCGTTTCAACCGCGAGGACGAGATCGCCATCGTGTTCTGCGGCTCGAAGAAGAGCCTGGCCACCGGCGTGCCGATCGCCAAGGTGCTGTTCGCCGGCGGCAGCCTCGGCGCGATCGTGCTGCCGGTGATGATCTACCACCAGATCCAATTGATCGTCTGCGGCGTGATCGCGCAGCGCTATGCGCGGCGCAAGCCCTGAGCCGCAAATCCATCCACGCATGGCGTGGATCTACTGTAGAGCCGAGCCCATGCTCGGCTGGCGGTTGAACGGCGCGTGGATGATCACCAGACAGAATCGCTGTCCAGCAGCCGCGCCACGCTGAAGCGCGGCAGCCATACCTGCAGGTCATAACTGCGGTCACCAGCAGTGTGCCGCCTGGGCGACTCACCGTTGTAACTGGGCAGCGGACGTACACCAAAGCGTTGAGGTGCCGTGCAGCCCCAGCCTTCCCCGCCACGCGCCTCGATACGCACGTTGTAAAGGTCCAGATCCTTCAGCAGTGCCGTCATTGGCGGGTACGCAATCATCTTCGGCTGCGTACGCATGCCATGTACGTTACCGGTCAGCACCAGCAGCCGCCCGTTCTTCGGCAGCGCCCGCGCGCGTGCTCTTACTTCTTCGGCCATCACCCGGTCACGCGTACCAGTGCCGGCCATGTTGGCGGGAAGCATGCGATCAAAGCCGAACACCTGCACGTCGCGCCCTTGGCTGCGCAGCACGCGTACCGCCTCGATCAGCTCAAGCATGTCCTCGCTGCGACGGCCGTCATGCATCCGGCTGCGGACGTTCCAATACGTCGTGCCACGCAATGCAGCGCGCGCCTCGGCTGTGCCGGCAGACGCCGTATAGGTCGCCAGCGCGGCGTTCTCGTCGGTCGGCAGCTCCAATGCCAACCGCACCGGTGTGCCATCGGCCGCGTAGGCCTCCATCAGCTCCCGTACCAGCAGCGGGGTCTCGCGGGTGCCGTGGAACTCACCCAGTACCAGCAGGCGATGGTCACCGGCATGCTGGCGGATCTGCGCGGCGGTGTCGTCGGCATGCGCACTGAGGGCCATGCCCAGCGCCAGCAGCAGCGCGGCGGTCCAGCGGAAGATCGAATGCATCCCTGCGCCTTCCTTTCCTTGGGGTCAGGAACAGCAATGGCGACGCAGCTGGAAGAGATCAAGTGCAGCGCCGAGCCCACGCTCGGCTGCTTCTCCGATCAGCCCTCAGCCGAGCATGGCTCGGCTCTACAGTTGATCCACACCATGCGTGGATACACCAACCGGTCACAACCAGGGCAGGATCCAGTGGTCCACCAGCAGGAAGGCGAACAACGCCATCAGGTAGACGATGGAGTAATAGAACATCTTCATCGAGAACAGCTCGTCCGGCGGGTTGAGCATGCGCCAGGCATACCAGAGGAACACGGCGTTGAGCACGATCGCACCGCCCAGGTAGAACGCGCCGCTCATGCCCACCAGGTACGGCAGCAGGCACACCAGCGCCAGCACCACCGAATACACCATGATCTGCTTGCGGGTATGCACCACGCCGTGGGTCACCGGCAGCATCGGGATCTCCGCCTTGGCGTAGTCCTCGCGGCGGAAGATCGCCAGCGCCCAGAAGTGCGGCGGCGTCCAGATGAAGATGATCAGCACCAGCAGCGACGAGTACGCCCAGTCCGACGAGCCCTGCATGCCGGTCACCGCCGCCCAGCCCAGCATCGGCGGCATCGCGCCGGCCAGGCCACCGATGACGATGTTCTGCGAGGTCGCGCGCTTGAGGTACACGGTGTAGATCACCGCGTAGCCGATCAGCGAGGCGAAGGTCAGTACGGCGGTGATCAGGTTCACCCACAGCACCAGGATGGTCATCGACAGCACGATCAGCACGCCGGCGAACACCAGCACCTGCCACGGCTTGACCTTGCCCACCACCAGCGGACGCCACGAGGTGCGCGCCATCTGCGCATCGATGTGCGCATCCAGCAGCTGGTTGATCGCAGCCGCGGCCGAGGCCGCCAGCCAGATGCCGAGGAAGCCGAGCACGCCGGCGCGCACCTGCTCCCAGCTGGGCACGCCCGGAATGGCCAGGACCATGCCGACCAGGGCGGTGAAGACGATCAGGGCGACGACCTTGGGCTTGGTCAGGTCCCAGTACTGGCGGTAATTGGAAAACATGGGATCAGTCCGGGGCACGCAGGCGGGCCAGCAGGCTGACCAGTACGAACAACAGGGCAACGGCCACGCCGTTGTGGGCCACCGCCACTTCCAGCGGCAGCGCCAGCTTCACATTGAGGATGCCGAGGGTGACCTGCAGCACCAGCAGCGCGATCAACGCGCTGGCCCAGCCACGCATGCTCGGCAAGCGGAACAGGCGCACGCCCAGCCACAGCAGGTAGACAGCCACCACCACCGCGAACAGGCGGTGCGCCATCTGGATGGCGATACGCGAGGCGCCATCCAGCACGCCGCCTTCGTAGTCCACGCCGATGCCGCGCCACAGGGTGAAGCCCTCGACGAAGTTGTGCTGCGGCCACCACTGGTTGGCACAGCGCGGGAAGTTGTCCAGCGAGGCGCTGCCGCCGCCGCAGGCCAGCGCCGCGTAGTTGGCGCTGACCCAACCGCCCAGCGCGATCTGGGTGACCAGCACCGCCACGCCGATGCGCAACAGCCACTTCAGCTTCGGTGCTTCGGCCAGGGTGATCGGCATGTGCGTGGCGCGCCAGGCCATCCACACCAGCAGCGCGAACATCAGCATGCCGCCCAGCAGATGGCCCATCACCACGATGGGTTTGAGCAGCAGGGTCACCGTCCACATGCCCAGCAGGGCCTGGAAGATCACCACCGCCAGGGTCAGCAGTGCAGCGCGCGCCAGGTCGATGTTGCTCCAGCGCAGCGCGGCGATCAGCAGGATCGCCTCGCCGATCAGCGCCAGCGCGCTGGCGGTGCCATGCCAGCCCATCATGTACAGCGGTATGCCGGCGGCCACCAGTACGCAGGCGGTCACTACCGCCGTGCTTCCGAATCGCCGCTTGCGCGTGGCCAACAGCGCCAGGGTCAGGATCTCGATGCCCAGCGCGCCGGCCAGGAAGCGGTGCACCTGCTCACGCCAGGCCTTGTGGGTCTCCAGCGGGCGGATCTCCGCCGCCGGGTGGCCGATGGTCTCTTCCACGTGCTGCGGCCAGGTGGCCTGGCCATAGCAGGTCGGCCAGTCCGGGCAGCTCAGGCCGGCATCGGACAGGCGCACGAAGGCGCCGAACATGATCGTGCTCGCGGTCATGATCATGGCGAACCACGCCAGGCGGTGGAAATTGCGGTGCAGCGCCGGACGCGCGGAAAGGCTCATCAAACGGGACTCACTTCAGTTTCAGCAACGTGGCCATGTCCTTGCGCAGGCCACCCAGGTCGGTGCCCGGGGCATGACGCATGATCACGAAGCCGTTCGGATCGATCACGTAGACCGGCAATCCCGCCGGATCATCGACGCCAGGCAGCGCCGCGCGCAGGGCTGGCGACGGAGCCAGCGGCCGCAACGCGGGCAGCGAGGCGATCGACGCCGGTGGCGTTCCCAGCCACAGAATCTCGACATTATCGGCGTTATGGCCGAACAGCTGCCACACCTTGCCCAGTCCCTGCGACAAAGTGACGCACTGCGCGTCGCAGGCGCCGGACGGGGCCACCAGCAGGCGCCAGGTACGGGCCTCGGGATTCCACGGATAATGCTGGCCGCTGGCCAGGGTGGGCGCCTGCTGGCGCAGGTCCACCGGCGGCTTCAGCAGCTGGCCGGCATTGCGGTGCCCGGTCGGCTGCCAGCCGGTGAAGCGCAGCACGGCGGCCAGCGCCATCGCCCCGAAGAACACGGCAAACAGCAGCACCAGGGTCCGGCGGCCGGAGCCGCGCGCCTGCGGGGACGTAGCAGTGTTCATGCGGGGCATTTTCTCATGGTTGGGTAAGGGATGCCGGTAGTGCCGGCCGCTGGCCGGCATCCAGGAAACCGAGGGATTGCCGGCCAACGGCCGGCACTACCGGGTAATCACGCGCCTCCGGCGCCACTCCAGCACCAGCGCGACCACCAGCACGGTCAGGGCCAGCCCGAACCACTGCACGGCGTAGCCCAGGTGACGCTGCGGCGGCAGTGTGTTCGGCAACAGGTCCAGGTCGCGCTCATCGCCGAATGGCAGTGCCGGGTCCAGGCGCAGGACGCGGTCGGGCAACGCCTGCAGCCCCAGCGCGCGCGCCAGCCCCTCGGCCGGCAACCGGCTGGCCAGCCAGCGCCCGGCCTCACCGGTGGTGGAGAACGCCGGGCCCAGTGCCAGTCCAGCTGACGGCGGCGGCGCCAGCAGCCCACGTACGGCCACCGGCGAAGGCGGCGACG
Source organism: Stenotrophomonas veracruzanensis (assembly GCF_032911525.1). Lineage (NCBI taxonomy): Bacteria > Pseudomonadati > Pseudomonadota > Gammaproteobacteria > Lysobacterales > Lysobacteraceae > Stenotrophomonas > Stenotrophomonas veracruzanensis. The sequence goes on along the minus strand of NZ_JAWJTI010000015.1, from coordinate 19,014 downwards.
GCACATCCGGCAGGGTGCGATCCGGCGGCAGCGCGCGCCAGCCGAGATCGACCAGCAGCACGCTGCCTTCGTCACTGCGGAACGGGCGATAGATTTTCACCCCGGCGCGGCCATGCCGGGTCTGGTTGTCCAGCAGCACCACGCCGGGCAGGAAGCGGCCGTGGTCGGCCACGCCGTGCAACGCGCCGGTCGCCGCGAGTGCCTGCGACAGCGGCAATGCCTGTGCCACAGCTGGACCCTGCGCATCCAACATTGCCTGTTTGGCATGCATGCGCTGCAGCTGCCACAGCCCCAATGCGGTGAAACCGGCCATGGCCAGCACTGCCAGCAGCCATCCGATCACGCGCGTGTGCTGGCGCATCATGACAAGTCCGCGCAAACGCGGTCAGATAGGCCCATCCACCCTGCCCTCGAGCCGCGCATGAGTGATTCGTTGAAGACCCTGCTGGTAATCGCGTTTCTGATTGTCATCGTCTGGAATCTGGGCGCCGGCCTCTATTACCTGCTGGTCGACCGCGGCCAGACCAAGCGCACGGTCAACGCACTGACCCGCCGCATCGCGGTATCGGTGGCGTTGATCCTGCTGGTGATCGTGAGCATCTACATGGGCTGGATAAAACCGCACGGCATCGGCGGCTGAGGCCACCGATGCGTGCGTGGTCAAAGCACGTAGACGAACATGAAGAGCATCAGCCACACCACGTCGACGAAGTGCCAGTACCACGCGGCGGCTTCGAAACCGAAATGGTTGTCGCGGGTGAAGTGCCCCTTGGCCGAACGCAGCCACATCACGATCAGCATGATCGTGCCCAGCAGCACGTGCGCGCCGTGGAAGCCGGTCAGCATGAAGAACGTCGAACCATAGATGCCAGAGCCGAGCGTCAGGTTCAGCTCCTTGTAGGCGTGGATGTACTCCTCCGCCTGCAGGGTCAGGAAGCCCAGGCCGAGCACCACGGTCAGGCCCAGCCAGATCAGCAGTTGGCGGCGGTTGCCGGCCTTCAGTGCGTGGTGGGCGATGGTCAGGGTCACGCCGGAGGTCAGCAGGATCAGCGTATTGATCAGCGGCAGGCCCCAGGCCGGAATGGTCTGGAATGCGCCACCGATCGCCGCCGGGCCGTTGGTCGGCCAACCTGCCGAGTAGCCCTGCCAGAGCAGCTCGTTGGTCATCACCCCGCGACCTTCGCCACTGAGCCACGACAGGCCCAGGTTGCGGGTGTAGAACAGTGCGCCGAAGAAGGCGCCAAAGAACATCACCTCGGAGAAGATGAACCAGATCATCCCCATCCGGAATGAGCCATCGACCTGGTGGTTGTAGTTGCCGGCCTGCGATTCGCGCACCACGTCGCTGAACCACCAGAACAGGGTCAGCACCAGCATCGCGATACCGATGTAGAACGTCCAGCGCCCCCAGCTGGCATCGTTGAGCCAGCTGGCCACGCCGACCATGGTCACCATCATCGCGATGGAACCCACGAACGGCCATTTGCTCTGGGCCGGGACGAAGTACACGTTGGCGTCGGTCGGTGTCTGGGCCATGTCGGTATCCGGGTCAGGGTGCGGCGTGCGCGCCTTCCGAGGTGGCGGCCGGGGCCAGCCGATCGGACAGCGCGTCGTTGCGGTAGAAGGTGTAGGACAAGGTGATCGTCCTGATCTCCGGCGGCAGGTCCGGATCGACGATGAAACGCACCGGCATGTCGCGCTTCTCGCCAGCCTGCAGCGTCTGCGCGGTGAAACAGAAACATTCGGTCTTGCTGAAGAAGCCCGACGCACGCGCCGGCGCCACCGAAGGCACCGCACTGCCGACCACCGCCTGCTGGCTGTCGTTGCGGGCGAAGTACAGCGCCTCGTTGAGCTCGCCGGGCACCACGTCCATGGTCAGCTGTTCGGGGTGGAACGACCACGGCAGGCGCGAATTGACGCCGCCATCGAACTCGACGCGCACAGTGCGCTTGCCAGCCACCGCCCCCGCACTGGCTTCGCCACCGGGGCCGCGCTCCAGACGCACACCGAACACCTTCTCGCAGGCGATGCGGTACAGCGGCACCAGCGAGAACGTGAGCAGGAACACCGCCACCGCCACGCCGATCAGGCGCGGCAGCCCCGCACTGCGTGACGGTGTGCTGGCCGGTGCCTCGCTCATCGGCCGATCACCCCGCTGAGGATGAAGCCGACGTAGACCAGCACGGCGATGGCGCCGACCCACATCGCCGTGCGCCTGGCGCGCTGGCGTTGCTGCTCGATGACTTGGCGTTGGGCTTCGGTCTGGCTTTGGCTTTGGCTTTGGCTTTGGCTTTGGTAGAGCCGACTGTCAGTCGGCTGCACCGGGCGAGTCGACTGACAGTCCACTCTACCGGTGGCGAGCACGCCGTGAGCCGAGCATGGCTCGGCTCTACCGGTCTGCAGCGGACTCTCGCTATGCATGCCCCACCTCAATGCGTGATGTCGTCATGTGCCAGATCTCCCGGGCGGATGGTCGGCGGCGTGGTGAAGGTGTGCGCCGGTGCCGGCGACGGCAGCGTCCACTCCAGACCGCGTGCACCCTCCCAGGATCGGGCCTCGGCCTTCTCGCCATTGCGCAGCGAGGACAGCAGGATCGCCGCCATCATGAACGGGGTGACGAACATGCCGAACGCGCCGATCGAGCTGATCAGGTTCCAGTCGGCGAAGGCCACGCTGTAATCGGGAATACGGCGCGGCATGCCGGCCAGGCCGAGGAAGTGCTGCGGGAAGAACAGCAGGTTGACGAACACGATCGACCACCAGAAGTGCACCTTGGCCCACTTCTCGCTGTACATGCGCCCGGTCCACTTCGGCCACCAGTAGTACACCGCGGCGATCAGCGCGAACACCGCACCGGTCACCAGCACGTAGTGGAAGTGGGCGACCACGAAGTAGGTGTCGTGGTACTGGAAGTCGGCCGCCACGATCGCCAGCATCAGGCCGGAGAAGCCACCGATGGTGAACAGGATGACGAAGGCCACCGACCACAGCATCGGTGCCTCGAACGTCAGCGAGCCACGCCACATGGTGCTGACCCAGTTGAACACCTTCACCCCGGTGGGGATCGAGATCAGCATGGTGGCGAACATGAAGTAGATCTCGCCGCCCAGCGGCATGCCCACGGTGAACATGTGGTGGGCCCAGACGATGAACGACAGGAAGGCGATCGCGGCGGTGGCGTACACCATCGCCTGGTAGCCGAACAGCGGCTTGCGGCTGAAGGTCGGGATGATCTCGCTGACCACGCCGAAGGCGGGCAGGATCATGATGTAGACCTCGGGATGGCCGAAGAACCAGAAGATGTGCTGGTACATCACCGGGTCACCGCCACCGGCGGCGTTGAAGAAGCTGGTGCCGAAGAACTTGTCGGTCAGCAGCATGGTCACAGCACCGGCCAGCACCGGCATCACCGCGATCAGCAGGAAGGCGGTGATCAGCCAGGCCCAGCAGAAGATCGGCATTTTCAGCAGGTCGATGCCCGGCGCGCGCATGTTGAGCACGGTGGCGATGATGTTGATCGCGCCCATGATCGAACTGATGCCGGCCACGTGGATGGCGAACACGCTGAAGGCGACGTTGTAGCCACCCTGCAGCGACAGCGGCGGGTACAGCGTCCAGCCACCGGCCGGTGCACCACCCGGCAGGAACAGGGTCAGCAGCAGCAGGCTGAAGGCCACCGGCAGCAACCAGAACGACCAGTTGTTCATGCGCGGCAGCGCCATGTCCGGCGCGCCGATCTGCAGCGGGATCATCCAGTTGGCCAGGCCGACGAAGGCCGGCATCACGCCACCGAAGATCATCACCAGCGCATGCACGGTGGTCATCTGGTTGAAGAACTCGGGCTTGACGAACTGCAGGCCCGGCTGCGCCAGCTCGGCGCGGATCACCACGCTCATCGCCGCACCGATGATGAACATGATGAAGCTGAAACCGAGGTACAGCGTGCCGATGTCCTTGTGGTTGGTCGAGAAGAACCAACGCTCGAAGAAACTCTGCTGGTGATGGTGATCGTCGTGCCCAACTGCCGAGTGCGCCATTGCAAAACACCTCTCAGAATCGGTTGTCACCACGGCCGCGAACGGCCGCGGGCTTTACATCACGCTCCGCTGGCCGCGGTGGCAGGCGCGCTGCCGACTTCAGCAGCGGCAGGCGCTGCAGGTGCCTCTCCCGTCGGTGCAGTCGGTTCAGCAGGTGCCGCAGGCGTTGCCGGCTCCGCGGGCGGCGCCGGCTTGCGCTGCGCCAGCCACTGCTTGAACTCTTCCTTGGACACCGCCTCGACCACGATCGGCATGAAGCCATGGTCCTTGCCGCACAGCTCGGCGCACTGGCCCCGATACACGCCGGGCTGCTCGATGCGGGTCCAGGCTTCATTGATGAAGCCGGGGATGGCGTCCTGCTTCCAGCCCAGCGCCGGCACCCACCAGGCGTGGATCACGTCATCGGAGGTGATGACGAAGCGCACCTTGGTATCGACCGGCAGCACCAGGCGGTTGTCGACATCCAGCAGGTAGTGCGGATGGCTCTCGCGGGTCGGCACGACGCCACTCTGCCGCACGCGGTCGGACTCGCGGTCCAGGCGGCTGGTGAAGGTGACGTTCTCGCCGAGGTATTCGTACTTCCACATCCACTGGTAGCCGGTGACCTTGACCGTCATCTCGGCGTCGCGGGTGTCGTACATCTTGATCAGGTTGGCCGTGGCCGGCCATGCCATCACGATCAGGATGATCACCGGGATCACCGTCCAGATGATCTCGGCCTTGGTGTTGTGGCTGAAGGTGGCCGCAACCGCACCCTTGGATTTGCGGAATTTGAAGATGGCGTAGGCCATCGCTCCGAACACGATGACGCCGATCACCGTGCAGATGATCAACGACAGGTTGTTCGATTCCCAGGCCAGGCGCGAGGTCTGGGTCACCCCCTTGCCCATGTTCAGCTGCCACGGCTTCGGATCGGCCGCCTGGGCCCAGGCCAACGCCGGCATCAGTCCCCCGGTCGCCAGCACTGCGGCAACCGCGTTCACGCACTTCATGCCCCACCTGCTGCTTTGCTTCATTGCCTAGACCCTTAGCGTCGTCGGTTGCCGCCATCGCTGGCGGCGAGCAAGCTTTCAAGTGTCTCTGCGAGCGTCTGACGTTCGGCCGGCGCGAGGAAACTCCCCACCTCCACCTGCCGGCCGCTGGATGCCAGCCGGACCCTCTCATCGTCGGTGAGCAGGCGCACCCAGTGGGGGTGGGCCCGGAACACCGGCGATCCACCGGGTACGGGAATGACCTCCACGTACGCCGGCACTACCCGGATCTCCTCCTGCCGTTCACCGCTGCGCCACAAGGCACGCAGCGCGGCCGCCAGCACCAGGCTGTACAGCAGCGCGAACAGGGGGGCGAATGCATTGCCGGCCAACCACCCGAGGGCGGACACCAGCCACATCGCACCCGACAACACGGTGAACAACAGGACGAACTGCCGGGCATCGAGCGCCCGTGGGGGACGCAGCCGCAGCTGCGTACCTGACCCATCCGGAGCTGGAAGCACCTCGATCATGTCGCAACCGCGTTCCTGCCGCGGGAAACGTCTCGATGGTAGCCCCGCCCTCTCGCCGGTAGCAAGGGTGCATTCACACTTTTTCCCATGCTGCAACACAGCATGAGGTCGGCGGCACGAATGACGAATTCAGCACAAATTCTGCGGCGCTTGCTGAACACGCTGAATCCACCGCAGCTAGGGACTATCAGCGCTTCACGAAGGTGGCTGCGGGGCACTTCCGCAACCCGCAAAAATGATTAAAATCGCCAAGTTTTCCATTGGCCGGACCGGCATGAACGCACCCTCCTCCTCCCCTGCCGCCCACGACGCCCTGCGTCCCGGCGCGCTGCTGTCGCCGGAATTGCCGGCGCCCGCCAACCCGTTCCGCCAGGCCATTACCGATGCCTGGCTGAAGGACGAGGCCAGCCACGTGCGCGAGCTGCTGGCGCAGGCCCGCCTGCCCGCCGAGGAACAGGCCAGGGTGCAGGCGCTGGCCGCCGACCTGGTCGGCCGCGTGCGCGTGCGCGCCAAGGACCAGGGCGCGATCGAAGCCTTCATGCGCCAGTACGATCTGGGCAGCGAGGAAGGCGTGCTGCTGATGTGCGTGGCCGAGGCGCTGCTGCGCATTCCGGACCAGGACACCGCCGACAAGCTGATCCGCGACAAGCTGGCCGATGCCGACTGGGAAAAGCACCTGGGCGGCAGTGACTCGGTGCTGGTCAACGCCTCCACCTGGGGCCTGATGCTGACCGGCAAGCTGGTGCAGATGAACGATGCCACCCGCGCCGATGCGCCCAGCGCGTTCAAGCGCCTGGTCGGCCGCGTGGGTGAGCCGGTGGTGCGCCTGGCCGTGCGCCAGGCGATGAAGATCATGGGCCACCAGTTCGTCATGGGCCGCACCATCAGCGAAGCGCTGTCGCGCTCGCACAAGGGCGACAACGCGAGCTACCGCTATTCCTTCGACATGCTGGGCGAAGGCGCGCTGACCATGAAGGACGCGCTGCGCTACCTTGAAGACTACCGTCGTGCGATCCACGCCATCGGCGGCGATCACAAGGCACGCGGCGGCCGTCCGGACGGCGACGTCAACAACGCCCCGGGCATCTCGATCAAGCTGTCGGCGCTGTACCCGCGCTACGAGCACGCCAAGCGCGAGCGCGTGCTGAAGGACCTAGTGCCGGGCGTGCTGGAACTGGCGCAGCTGGCCAAGAGCTATGGCATCGGCTGCACCGTCGACGCCGAAGAGTCCGACCGCCTGGAACTGTCGCTGGACATCATCGAGCAGGTGTTCGGCGATGCCTCGCTGGCCGGCTGGGACGGCTTCGGCGTGGTGGTGCAGGCCTACCAGAAGCGCACCCCGTACACGATCGACCATCTGGCCGACATGGCACGCCGCGCTGGTCGCCGCCTGCAGGTGCGCCTGGTCAAGGGCGCCTACTGGGATGCCGAGATCAAGCGCGCGCAGATCGAAGGCTATCCGGGCTACCCGGTGTTCACCCGCAAGCAGAACACCGACGTGTCCTACCTGGCCTGCGCCAAGCGCCTGTTCACCCATGCCGACGCGATCTACCCGATGTTCGCCACGCACAACGCGCACACCATCGCTGCCGTGCGCAGCATCGCCAATGGCGGCGTGTACGAGCACCAGAAGCTGCACGGCATGGGCGACGACCTGTATGCCGAAGTGGTGCCGGCCGACCGCCTGAACCTGCCCTGCCGCGTGTATGCGCCGGTCGGTTCGCATGAAGACCTGCTGCCGTACCTGGTGCGCCGCCTGCTGGAAAACGGCGCCAACTCCAGCTTTGTCAACCGCATCACCGACGAGCGCGTGCCGATCGCCGACCTGATCCGCGATCCGGTCGAGATGGTGTCCTCGTTCGAATCGATTCCGCATCCCAAGATCCCGCTGCCGGTTGACCTGCTGCGCAGCCAGAACCACGACAGGAAGAACTCCATGGGCGCCAACCTCGCCAACGACAACGAACTGCGCGCCCTGGCCGAGCAGATCAACGCGGCCGTGAAGCCCTGGCAGGCCGCCCCGCTGGTGCCGGGTGCCAACCCGGCCGGCGCCGCGCTGCCGGTGACCAACCCGGCCGACACCCGCGAAGTGGTCGGCCAGTGGCTGGCCGCCGATGCCGCCACCGTGCAGAAGGCCCTGGCCAACGCCGTGGCTGCGCAGCCGGCCTGGAACCGCACCCCGGCCGCCAGCCGCGCCGCCATCCTCGAGCACGCCGCCGACCAGCTGGAAGCGCGCATGCCGGAGTTCATGGCGCTGTGCGTGAAGGAAGCCGGCAAGAGCCTGCCCGACAGCATCGCCGAAGTGCGCGAAGCCGTGGATTTCCTGCGCTACTACGCCAAGCAGGCGCGCGAGCAGTTCAGCCACGCCGAGAAGCTGCCGAGCCCGACCGGTGAATCCAACGAGCTGCAGCTGCACGGCCGCGGCGTGTTCGTCTGCATCAGCCCGTGGAACTTCCCGCTGGCGATCTTCCTGGGTCAGGTGGCCGCTGCACTGGCCGCCGGCAACAGCGTCATCGCCAAGCCGGCCGAGCAGACCAACCTGATCGGCTACTACGCGGTGAAGCTGCTGCACGACGCTGGCGTGCCGGCCGAGGTGGTGCAGTTCCTGCCGGGCGACGGTGCCACCGTCGGTGCCGCCCTGACCGCCGACCCGCGCGTGGCTGGCGTGGCCTTCACCGGCTCCACCGACACCGCCCGTGCGATCAACCGCGCGATGGCCGCACGTGACGCCGCCATCGGCGTGCTGATCGCCGAGACCGGTGGCCAGAACGCCTTCATCGCCGACTCCTCGGCACTGCCGGAACAGCTGGTCAAGGACGCGATCGGTTCGGCCTTCACCTCCGCCGGCCAGCGTTGCTCGGCTGCGCGCGTGCTGTTCGTGCAGGACGACATCGCCGACAAGGTGATGACCATGCTGGCCGGTGCGATGAAGGAACTGAAGGTCGGCAACCCCGGTCTGCTGTCCACCGACGTCGGCCCGGTGATCGATGCCGATGCGCTGAAGATCCTGCAGGACCACGCTGAGCGCATGGACCGCGAAGCGCGCCTGATCGCGGCTGCCGAACTGTCCACCGAAGCCGCCAACGGCACCTTCTTCGCACCGCGCGCGTACGAGCTGAAGGACCTGGGCCAGCTGCAGAAGGAGGTGTTCGGTCCGGTGCTGCACGTCATCCGCTGGAAGGGCGACCAGCTCGACGCGGTGATCGATCAGATCAACGCTACCGGCTACGGCCTGACCCTGGGCGTGCATTCGCGCATCGACGAGACCGTCGACCGCATCAGCAACGGCGTCCACGTCGGCAACGTCTACGTCAACCGCAACCAGATCGGTGCAGTGGTCGGCGTGCAGCCGTTCGGCGGCCAGGGCCTGTCGGGCACCGGCCCGAAGGCCGGTGGCCCGCACTACCTGCTGCGTTTCGCTACCGAGAAGACGGTAACGGTGAACACCACTGCCGCCGGCGGCAACGCCTCGCTGCTGACCCTGGGCGACTGATCGCCTGCGTGATGCGGCAAATGAAAAACCCCGCGAAAGCGGGGTTTTTTGTGCTTTGGGTTCCTGCGGAGCCGAGCATGGGCTCGGCTCTACAGAGGCTGGCCCAGACTGAACCGATTGTCCGCACGCTTCGCCAGCTCGCGATGCACCCGCGCGATGCGCGTCTCCAGATCGCCCTCCAGCAGCACGTACTCGACTCTCTCTGCCTGCAGCTGCGCCAGGTACCACGCATGCTGCTGCGCCCGGAAGGCTTCGCCCACGCGCGTTCCGTCCTGGTCGAACGGAATATCCGGCGCGCACAGGAACTGCAGGTCGTAGCGTCGTCGTGCCGCCTGCCGCAGCGACTCCGGTGCCGTGCCGAACATCCAGCCGCTGTAGCCCAGCGTCACCAGCGGAGTGGTATCGCAGAACAGCCAGCGATGCGCATGGCGTGCGGCCTCGTCTTCGTGCTGCGGCTGTGCCATTGCGATGCGAAGCAGATCATCTGGCGTCAGCTCTCCGCCCTGCTGCTCCCATAGTGTGCGGCCATACTCCGGCACCCAGGCGGTCTGCAGGCGCTCGGCCATCATGTGCGCCAGCGTGGTCTTGCCGCTGGACTCGCCACCAATGAACGCCACGCGCTGCACATAGCCGGCATAGACCTGCGGCGCGAGACCATGGCGGTGCGCATGCGGATCGGCGCGCAGCTGGGTGCCACACGGCTGCCCGGCGTCCAGTGCGCGTTCGAGCCGCTCATGGCGTACCGGCGCACCGAAGTACGTGGCCAGCGCCTGCGCGAAGCCGTCACCGTAGTCCTCACCGGTGTACACCGCCTGCACCGGCCCACCGAACAGGTTCAGGCACAGCCAGGCGGTAAAGTCGCGCTGCACCTGTTCGTCATCACTGTCCTGCGGCAGCGTTCGCACTGGCAAACCGTGCTCCGTGCACAATGCCGCCAGTCGCGCGTCATCCAGCACCGCTACCGTCGCTCGCGGGAAACGCGCACGCAGCCAGCGCTCGCGGCGCTCGGCGCTGTAGCCGGCAAAGCCCGGCTGCGACCAGCCGATCACCAGCAGTTGCGTACAACGCGTGGCGGCAAACTCGATCAGGTGTTCGTGACCCAGATGCAGCGGGCAGAACTTGCCCACCACCAGGCCGCGTGCAACGCGCTCAGGCAGCAGCATCGGCCGTCTTGGCCTCGTCACGCATCAGGTGCCGCCAATGGCGCAAGGCCACCAGCGCATTGATCCAGAAGCCCACGTACAGGATCGAGGTCAGGTGCAGGCCACGGCTGTAGTACAGCGGTACCGCAACGGTGTTCACCAGCAGCCACACCCACCACGATTCCAGCTTGCGTCGCATCATCAGGATCTGCGCGATCACACTCAGCACCAGCACTGCCGAATCGATGTACGGCGCATAGGCGTTGGTCAGGCGGGTCAGCATCCAGCCGTAGCCGAAGGTGGCCACTACCGCCAGCGGCGCCAGCCAGGCCCAGGCACGTGGGCGCAGCGCGGTGATCGGCAGCGGCGCGCCATGGTCACCACGCAACCACTGCCACCAGCCCAACACGCTGATGGCGATGAAGAAGAACTGCAGCACCATGTCCGCATACAGGTGCGATCGTTCGAACACGGCAGCAAACAATGCGCAGCCGACGATGCCCAGCCACCAGGTGTGCACGTTGTTGCGGCCGGCCAGCAGGATCGAGCCGGCGACGGCGATGTTGGCGGCCAGCTCCAGCTGGAAGTTCGGATCGGACAGGTTCATGGCGCTATTGTCATGGATCCTGGCCACCGATGGAGACACTCGCGCTGGATCCATTCCAGGCGTGGGTGGTCCGAGGCCCCAAAAAAAAGACCCCGCTTGCGCGGGGCCTCCTTCGCACTGCTTCAGGCAATCGCCTGGATCAGAACTTGTACTGCAGCGAAGCCGCCAGCACGTCGCCGCTGACCTTGTACTTGCCGGTCACGGTGTTGGCCGTGGCCGAGGTCGAGTTGACGTTCGGATCCTTGGTGAACAGGTGGGTGTAGCCCACGCTGTATTCCATCTTGTCCGAAGCAGCGTAGGTCATACCCAGCGACAGCCACTTGCGGGTGGTGTCCGGCACGCGCACGTCGCGGTGGGCGTCGGTGGTCGGGGTCTGGTCGTAAGCCAGGCCGCCACGCAGGGTCAGCTTGTCGTTCACGCGGAAATCGGTACCGATCGACGCGAAGGTGGTGTCGCGGTAGTGGAACGGCAGCACGCTGTCCGGCTGGTTGGAGTCGTAATCGACGACGACCTGGTCGAACTTGCTCCACGCGGTGCGGGTGACTTCGGCCATGATCTGCCACTGGTCGTTCACGCGGTGGGTGAAGCCCACGGTGGCGCTGGCCGGCAGGGTGATGGTGGCGCGACCGTTGCTGTCGATGAAGGTGCCCGGGGCAGCCTGCGACAGGAACGCGGCAGCCTGCGGCGTCATGGTGAAATCGGCCTTGCCGTCGGTGATCTTGTGCTCGACCTTCGAGCGGTAGCTGAAGGCGATGTTGGTGCCTTCCACCGGGGTGACGGTCACGCCGAGGGTGTAGCCCACCGACACTTCATCACCCTTGATGCGCAGGTAGCCATCGGCGGTACCCGGCGAGAAGCCGAGCTGGGCGGCCTGGCGTGCAGCTGCCTGCGACGCCGCTGCGGCCTGGGCCGGAGTGCCACCCGCAGCCAGTACACGCGCCGCAGCAGTGCGCTGGGCGCTGGCGTTGATCGCGGTGCCGCCGTCAACGGCGCTGGTCAGGTCGACGTTCAGGCGCTCGGCAAACACCGACGCACCGAACGAGAGGTACGGGTTGACGTCGTAGGAGAACGCGACGCCCAGGTCGATCGCCTGCAGCTCGGTCTTGACGCCGTTGTAGCGGCCGACCCAGTCGCGGTCATATTCGGTCTTGAAGCCGAACGGCACGGTCAGCGATGCACCGAAGTGCATGTTGTCGTTCTCGCCGAACGGCAGGTGGAAGTAGGCCGCCGGAACCGGGGCGATCATGCCGGCGTCGCCGCCGTTGCCGCCGGAAATCGGAGCGCCGTTGGCGTACTTGCCCTGGCCACGGAACTTGGCGCCGAAGCTGATGGCGCTGACGTCGCCCTGCAGCATGGTGCCGTCGAGCAGGCGCATGGAGGCCGGGTTGGTGGCGATGACCGAGGCGTCGCCTTCGGTCGAAGTAGAGCCGGCGAACGCGCGGCCCAGGCCCTTGGCGCTGTTTTCCTTCAGCTGGAAGGCGGCAGCATTGGCATCGGCGGCGGCCAGCGCACCGGCAACGCCGACGGCCAGCAGGGTCAGTCGGGCAATGGTGGAAGCGGTTTGCATCGTAGTTCTCTCTCCGGTAAGCGGTGATGTTGCTCTGTGTGCGCCTGCGCCCGGCAGGTCCTGGGACCCATCGGAGCGCGCCGGATTCCCCTCCCGACATACGACGCCGTATGCGAGTATTACCCAGAGCTGTTAATGAAACAATAACAGCAGCGGCGGTTTTTTCGTCCCAAAAGCTGAACAGGACAATCCCCGCCGCAAGCGCCCGCACGCTAGGCTAGTGCCCATGTTCGTCTCCCTCCCGTCTCGCAAGAAGGCGGCCCTGCGCTGGGCCACGCCCGTGCTGTTTGCGGCACTGTGGCTGGCGTTCCTGTGGTCGATCTCGCGTCCGGACGATGCCCGTGGCAGTCTCTGGCTGGACTGGGGCGCCCTGTCCACCGGCCTGACCCATCCACTGGACTGGTGGGCCACCCTGCAGGACGGCAGCGTGCTGCGCCTGTTCACCGCCCTGTTCCTGCACGCCGATTGGTCGCACCTGCTGGGCAATCTGGTGTTCCTGCTGATCTTCGGCCTGCCTGCTGAGCGGGTGCTGGGGCCGTGGCGGTTGCTGCTGCTGTTCCTTGTAGGCGGTGCGGTATCGAACCTGGTGGCGATCTACACCATGGGCAGCCCGGACCAGATCATCATCGGCGCCAGCGGCGCGGTGTCGGCGCTGATCGGCGCCTATCTGGCCCTGTTCCCGGGCGCCCGGCTGGGCGTGGTGATCCCGCTCGGCCTGTTCCTGGAATTCGTGCGTGCCCCGGCCTACCTGCTGATCGGCGTCTGGGCCGCACTGCAGGTGGTGTTCGCCCATATCGGCCCCAGCTTCGGCATGGTGGCCTGGTGGGCGCACATCGGCGGCTTCGTGTTCGGCGTGGTGTACGGGGTCTACGTGCGGGCGGCCATCGCCCGCCGCCTGCGCAAGCGCCACGGCTTCTGACGCCGGGTAGTGCCGGCCGCTGGCCGGCTCCACGCTCACCGGCCGGTTCGTAGATCAGTCGAGCAGGGCTCGACTCTGCAGAATCAGGGCTTGGCAGGGGCCGGTGCGGGCTTTGCTTCCGGCTTGCTCTCCGCCTTCGGTTCGACCTTGGCTTCCGGCTTCGCCGCAGCGGCCTTCGCGGCCTTGGCCGCATCCGTCTTGGCGGCTTCGGCCTTCAACCGTGCGGCCACCGAGCCTGGGTTCTTCAGCTCGGCCAGCGCGTCGTTGATCGGGCCATCGCCCGGCAGCACCGCGCCGGCGTGGTAGCCCTCGGTGCCTTCGTCATCGCCGCGCAGGTGGCCCGGCAGGGTCGCTTCGCTGTAGTCGCTCAGGCTGGCCGGCAGTGCATCTTCCGCCGGCGTCGCGGCCGGCTTCAGTTCAACGTCCGGCACGATGCCGGTGGCCTGGATCGACTTGCCGCTGGGCGTGTAATAGCGCGCAGTGGTCAGCTTCACCGAATCACCGTTGTCCAGCGGCAGCACGGTCTGCACCGAGCCCTTGCCGAAGGTGCGGCTGCCGACCACGCGCGCGCGCTTGTTGTCGCGCAGCGCGCCGGCCAGCACTTCCGATGCGCTGGCCGAACCGGCATCGGCCAGCACCACCACCGGTGCGCCCTTCAGCAGGTCGCCCGGGGTCGCGTCAAACCGTGCATCGCTGATGCTGATGCGGCCACGGGTGCTGACGATGTTGCCCTTGTCGAGCAGATCATCGGCCACCTGCACCGCAGCGGTCAGCAGGCCACCCGGGTTGCTGCGCAGATCCAGCACCAGGCCCCTGAGCTGGCCACCGGCCTGCTTCTGCAATTGCTGCACCTGCTTCTGGAAGTCCGAACCGGTATCGGCCTGGAAGGTGCTCAGGCGGATGTAGCCGTAGCCCGGTTCCAGCATGCGGCTCTTCACGCTGGTCACGCGAATGGTCTGGCGGGTCAGGCTCACGTCGAATGGCTTGGGCTTGCCTTCGCGCACGATGGTCAGCACCACCTTGCTGCCGGCCGGGCCACGCAGCGGTTCACTTGCATCAATGGCGCTGATCGGCTTGCCGTCGATGGCGATGATCAGGTCACCGGCGAGGATGCCGGCCTTGGCCGCCGGCGTGTCGTCGATCGGCGAAATGACCTTCATGCTGGCGTTGTCCGGCTGCTGCTGCAGCTCCACGCCGATACCCTCGTAGGCACCGTTGGCCTGCTCGTCGAAGGCCTGCGCGTCTTCCTTGTTGAAGTAGGTGCTGTGCGGATCGAGGTCGAGCAGCAGGCCGCGCACGGCCGACTGCATCAGCTTCTTGTCATCGACCGGGTCGACATAGGCGGCGCGCACCGCGTTGTACACGGCCACGAAACGGCGGATTTCCTCCAGCGGCACCTTCGAGGTCACCGCCTCCTCGCTGTTCGCTGCCTGCCCGCTGGTTTCCTGGCTCGGGGCGGGCGCGGTCTGCTGCGCCCAGGACAGCGCTGGCAACAGGGCCAGCAAGAGGGTGGCGGTACGGGCTGCGCGCATGGATCACTCCTGTCGACGGTGGCATGGTGCCCAAGGCACATGCACCGATTATGCGCGAAGCACAGCTAAATTCCCGTTGAATCCAGCCCGCACGTGGCGGGCCGGGATTCAGCGCCGCTGCAGCCAGCTGTCCGGATTGACCGGCTGCCCGCCACGGCGCAGCTCGAAGTACAGCGCGGTCACGCCCTGGCCCCCGGAATTGCCGACCTTGGCCACCGCATCGCCGCGGCTGACCCGCGCGCCGGCATCCTTCAGCAGGGTGTCGTTGTGGGCATACAGGCTCATGTAGCCATTGCCGTGGTCGACGATCAGGATCATGCCGTAGCCGGTCATCCAGTCGGAGAACACCACGGTGCCGTCGGCCACGGCGGTGACGGTGCTTCCGGCCGGGGCGCCGATCAGCACGCCGCTGCTGGTGCGGCCATCGGGCAGCTTGCCGCCGTAGCGGGCCAGCAGGTTGCCGGACAACGGCCAGCCCAGGCCACCGACCTTCGGGGCCGGTGCGGACGCCACCGCCGGCGGAACCTTGGTGGGCGGCGGCGGCCGTCCCTGTGCCGCGGCCTGGCGTGCCGCACGTTCGGCGGCAGCCTTCTCCGCTGCCGCACGGCGCGCAGCCGCGCGACGCTCGGCCTCGGCGCGGGCCGCAGCAGCACGCAGATTGGCCAGCAGTGTTTCCAGCGCCTTGGCATCCTGGCCCAGCGCCTGTTCCTTCTCGCGCTGGTCCTTGAAGCGCTCGTCCAGCGAGGCCACGGTCTTTGCGCGATCGCGACGGTCGGCTTCCAGCGCCGCGGCCTGCTGCTTCTGGTCCTGCTGTGCACCCTGCAGCTTCTGCTTGCGCTCGGCGATCTGCGCCTGCAGCGCTTCCAGTTCCTTCAGGTCAGCGGTCAGCGTGGTGATGCGCTGTGCCCGCTCGCGCTGCAGGTAGCGGTGGTAGGCCAGGGCGCGATTGGCATCGGCCACCGTGTCCTGCGACAGCAGCAGCTTCAGGGGGGCGTGATTGCCCAGCTGATAGGCCGCACGCAGCAGGCCAGCCAGTTCGCGGTGCTGCTGGGCGAGGTTGGCCTGCAGCGTGCTGCGGCGCTGTTCCGCTTCGGCCAGGGCCCTGCCCTGCTCGCGCAGCGCGGTCTCGGTCTGCGCAAGCGCACGGCCGGTGCGGGCCACCTTCTCATCGGCCTCGCGCAGCTGCTGCGAGGCCTGGCCACGCTGTCCCTCGATCTGCCGACGCTCCTGCGCCACGCCCTTCAGCTCACTGCGCAGTTTCTGCAGCTTGCGCTCGGTCTCGCGGGTGGTCTGCGCTGCGCCCGGCAACGGCAACGCCAAGGCGATCGCCAGCCCCAACAGCAGGCAGCGCCCGCCGCGTACGGCGGCGATGTGATGTCGGCGTGATGGGAAGGCGTTGTCGCGCAAGGGCTTTCCAGTGACTTCAGGCAGTTGCAGGGGGTACCGGGGAATGGTGACATCTCCGCACGCGGCCTGCCAGCCGCACATCCATCGAGGTCTCCATGAAAACTCTTTCCATTCCGCTGCTGTTGGGCGTACTGCTGGCCACCGGGCCGGTCTGTGCCCAGGAGAACATCAGCAAGGTCAACGGCAGCATCAGCGCCGAAGCCGGCCAACGCTACGGCAAGCTCGACACCGTCAACGGTGGTATCCGTGTCGGCGAAGGCGTCGAGACCGGCAGCATCGACACCGTCAACGGCGGGGTCAAGGTGGCCGACCGTGCACGCACCGGCAAGATCGAAACGGTCAACGGCGGTGTGCGCCTGGGCCGTGAGGTGATCGCGCGCGGCAGCGTCAGCACTGTCAACGGCAGCATCTTCACCGACCGCGGCACCCAGGTCGAAGGCGGCGTCGAAACCGTGAACGGCGGCATCGGCCTGGTCGAAAGCCGCGTCGGCAAGGACGTGGAGACCGTCAACGGTGACATCACCGTGGGCATCGGCTCGCAGGTCAACGGTGGCGTGCACGTACGCAAGCCGAACTTCAGCGTCTCGCTGACCGCCAGCCGCAAACCACGCGTGATCATCGGCCCGAACGCCGTGGTCAACGGCCCCCTGCAGTTCGAACGTGAGGTGGTGCTGTACGTACACCGCAGCGCCCGCATCGGGCCGGTCACCGGCGCCGAGCCGATCCCGTTCGACACCGAAACCGCTCCGGCGGACTGAGCGCACCGCGCCTTCGGGTTCGGTGATACTCGCTGACACCGGCTGTGCACGACGCGCGGCCGCCCTTTGTTACCCAGGAATCGACGATGCCCCGCAAACTCCTCCTGTGCCTGGCCGCTGCGGCCGCGCTCAGTGCCTGCAAAGGCGAAGACACCCCAGCCGCCGCGCCAGCCACCGACACCGCTGCAGCGAAGCCGGCCGCCCATCAGTTCTCCCCGGAGATCAACGCCGGCGACTTCACCGAGATGGTCAAGACGCTGGCTTCGGACGAATTCGAAGGCCGCGCCCCAGGCAGCAAGGGCGAGGAGCTGACGGTCAACTACATCCGCGACCAGATGCAGCGCATCGGCCTGCAGCCCGGCAACGGCGACAGCTGGTTCCAGGATGTGCCGATGACCGAAACCACGGCCGACGAGTCGACCGTGCTGAAGATCACCCAGGGCGGCAAGACCACCGAACTGAAGTTCGGCACCGACATGGTGGTGGGTACCCGTACCGGCCAGGCCGAGGTGAAGGTCGATGCCAGCGACCTGGTGTTCGTCGGCTACGGCGTCGACGCGCCGGAGCAGAAGTGGAACGACTACGCCGGCCAGGACTGGAAGGGCAAGACGGTGGTCATGTTCGTCAATGACCCGGGCTTCCATGTCGATGACGCGAAGCTGTTCGACGGCAAGCGCATGACCTACTACGGTCGCTGGACCTACAAGTTCGAGGAAGCTGCGCGCAAGGGCGCCGCTGCCGCGCTGATCGTGCACGACACCGCCGGCGCGTCCTACGGCTGGGACGTGGTGAAGAACTCCTGGGCGGGCCCGCAGTACGACCTGCCGGCCAAGGATGACCCGGAAGCCCGCATTCCGGTGCAGGGCTGGCTGAGTGCCGACGCCGCCAAGGCGCTGTTCGCCGGTGCCGGCCTGGACCTGGCGCAGGCCTACAAGGACGCCAGCAAGCGCGGCTTCAAGCCGGTGCCGCTGAAGGCCACCGCTGCGGTCGACCTGAAGAGCCAGATCGCGCAGAAGCAGTCGCGCAACGTGGTGGGCGTGCTGCCGGGCAGCAAGCGTGCCGACGAGGCCGTGCTGTACATGGCGCACTGGGATCACCTGGGCAAGCATGAGGGTGAGACCGGCGACAACATCTACAACGGGGCGGTCGACAACGCGACCGGCGTGGCCGGCATCCTCGAGGTGGCTGAAGCGATGGCCCACCAGGAGCCGAAGCCGGAGCGTTCGGTGGTGTTCCTGGCGGTGACCCTGGAAGAATCCGGCCTGCTGGGCTCGAAGTACTACGTTGCCCATCCGACCTTCCCGCTGGACAAGATCGCCGGTGTGATCAACATCGACGCGATGTCGGTGGCCGGCCGCGCGAAGGACGTGACCGTCACCGGCTTCGGCAGCTCGGAGCTGGAAGACATCCTCAAGCCGCTGGCTGCGGCCCAGGACCGCACCCTGCACGGCGAGACCTCGGTACAGAGCGGCTTCTACTTCCGCTCGGATCACTTCAACTTCGCCAAGGCCGGTGTGCCGGCCCTGTACGCCGATGGTGGCGAGGATCTGCGAGAGGGTGGCGTGGACGCCGGCCGCAAGGCTGCGGCGGACTACGGTGCCAACCGCTACCACGGCCCGAAGGATGAGTTCGATGCAGCCACCTGGAAGCTGGACGGCACCGTCGAGGACCTGCAGCTGATGTACGGCGTGGGCAAGGAACTGGCCGGTGGCGATCGCTGGCCGAACTGGTACGAAGGCAACCCGTTCAAGGCCGCCCGCGACGCGATGATGAAGGACAAGGCACCGGCCGCAGCAAAGTAGAGTCGAGCCATGCTCGACTGAACATCGTTGAGGTCAAAGCGGCGCCCCTTGGGGCGCCGCTTTTTTTTGCGTGGCTAACCGCCCCGCCGCTGGTAGGCGCCACGGTTGGTGGGTGCCAACGGACCCGCTGCTGGTGGGTGCCAACCTCGGTTGGCACCGCTCTCCGCGGAGACCATCTCATCCACGCATGGCGTGGATCTGCCGGGCAATGCAACGCCATCGGGTTGCCGGCCAGCGGCCGGCACG
>NZ_JAWJTI010000014.1:0-93721 GCF_032911525.1 Stenotrophomonas veracruzanensis | reverse complement strand
CCATGCCGCGGACACCCCCGCAACCGGACCCACCCCGCCTTCGACAGTTTCCTGCGGTCTGTCGGAACGGCGTTCTGCTTTGGTTGGTGCCGACCGTTGGTCGGCACGGTAGATCCACGCCATGCGTGCATGGATCTCTGGATGAATCGACGGTGGAGATTAAATCTCCACCTGCGCGCCCAGCTCCACCAGCCGGTTGCCCGGAATACGGAAGAAGCCCGTGGCCGGCGCGGCATTCCGGTGCATCAGCGCGAACAGCTTGTCGCGCCAGATCGGCATGCCGCGGTTGGCGGTGGCGACGATGGTTTCGCGGCTGGCGAAGAAGGTGGTGTCCATCGGGTCGAAGTAGATACCGCCGTGGTCGCAGGAACGCATCAGCGCCAGCGGCACGTCCGGGGTCTCCATGAAGCCGAAGCGCACGTAGACGCGGTAGAACTCGTCGCCCACCGATTCGATCTTCAGCCGCTGCCCTTCCATCGCATACGGGATCGGCAGGGTTTCCACATGCAGGAACACGTTGCGCTCGTGCAGCACCTTGTTGTGCTTGAGGTTGTGCATCAGCGCGTGCGGGGCCACGGTCGGGTCGGCGGTGAGGAATACCGCGGTGCCCGGCACGCGTACCGGCGGCGCCAGCATCAGGCCCGGCAGGAAGGTATCCAGGCGGATGCCGTCCTTGCGGATCTCATCGCGCAGCAGCTCGCGGCCACGGCGCCAGGTACGCATCATGGTGAACAGGAAGATGCCCAGCACCACCGGGAACCAGGCGCCCTGCAGCAGCTTGGCACCGTTGGCGATGACGAAGCCGAGGTCGATGATGAAGAACACCACGCACAGCGGCAGGATCCAGTTGCGGGCCTTCGGCCACAGCGAACGCGCGACCAGCGCCAGCAGCAGGGTGTCGATCAGCATGGTGGCCGACACCGAGATGCCGTAGGCCACGGCCAGGTTCGACGAGCTGCGGAAGGCCAGCACCAGGCCGATCACCATCACCGCGATACCCCAGTTGATGCCCGGGATGTAGATCTGGCCGATGGTGTCGTGCGAGGTGTGCTTGATGCGCATGCGCGGGATGTACCCCAGCTGCATGGCCTGGCGCGAGACCGAGAACGCACCGGTGATGACCGACTGCGACGCGATCACCGCCGCCATCGTGGCCAGGATGATCATCGGGTACAGCGCCCACGGCGGCACCGCCTCGAAGAACGGGTTCTTCAGCGCCTCGGGGTGGTTGAGCACCAGTGCGCCCTGCCCCAGGTAGTTCAGCACCAGGCACGGCAGCACGAAGAAATACCAGGCGTGGCGGATGGGCTTGGCGCCGAAGTGGCCCATGTCGGCGTACAGCGCCTCGCCACCGGTCACCGCCAGCACCACCGCGCCAAGGATGAAGATGCCGTGCCAGCTGTGCTCCATGAAGAAGCGGATCGCCCACCACGGGTTGAAGGCCTTCAGCACTTCCGGCGCATCGACGATGTTGTAGATGCCGATCGCAGCCAGCGAGATGAACCAGACCGAGGTGATCGGGCCGAACGCCTTGCCGATCTTTTCGGTACCGAAGCGCTGCGCGGCAAACACCATCAGCAGCACCACCACGGTGATCGGCACGATGAAGGCATGCAGGCCGGGCGCGGCCACCTCCAGGCCCTCGACCGCGCCAAGCACGGAGATCGCCGGGGTAATCACGCCGTCACCGAAGAACAGCGAGGCACCGAAGATACCGAGGATGCCGACCACGTAAGCCGAGCGCGACCCGTTGCGCAGCGTGCGCTGGGTCAGCGCCATCAGCGCCATGATGCCGCCCTCGCCGTCATTGTCGGCGCGCATGATGATGGTCACGTACTTCAACGTGACCACGATGTTCAGTGCCCAGAACGCCAGCGACAGCACGCCCAGCACGGTGTCGTGGTCACTGTTGAGCCCGTAGTGCGGCGAGAACGCCTCCTTCAGGGTGTACAGCGGGCTGGTACCGATATCGCCGAAGACCACGCCGATCGCACCGATGATCAGCGCCATGCCTCCGGCTGGAGGGGCGTGACCGTGGCCGCCGGGGGCAGCTGCGTGCGGGGTTTGACTGCTGGACATGGGACTCCTGGCGAAGCTCAGGCGGTTCGTTGAGGGAAAGGGAGGCGGGTCAGCGCAGCGCCGACTGCAGCGCCTTGCGGATCACAGTGGCCACTTCGTCGCCTTCATTGAAGGCGTCGCGGGCCATGCGTGCCGCTTCGGTCGGCTTGTAACCGAGCTGCTGCAGGGCCACGGTGGCATCGGACAGCGGATCGGCCGGGGCCGGGCCACTGCCGGTGGGCAGCGCGCCGCCGGCACCGAACTGGGCGGCGCGGTCACGCAGCTCCAACACCATGCGTTCGGCGGTCTTCTTGCCGATGCCGGGGATGCGGGTCAGCGCGGTGATGTCACCGGCCTGGACCATGCGCGCGAACTCCTCGACGGTGACGCCGGACAGCACGGCCAGCGCGATCTTTGCGCCGATGCCACTGACCTTCTGCACATCGCGGAACAGGCGCCGCTCACCTTCGCGCAGGAAGCCGTACAGCGAAACACTGTCTTCCTTCTGCGAGTAATGGGTATACAGGGTGACCTCGCGGCCGAGCTCGGGCAGGTCGTAGAAGGTGCTCATCGGCGCCTCCAGCTCGTAGCCCACTCCGTTCACGTCCACCACCAGCCACGGCGGTGCCTTGTAGGCGACGATGCCGCGCAGTCGACCGATCATTGCGTGCAGCTCCTCATTTGCGGCCCCAGGCCTGGCGGGCACTGAGCCCCAGGCGGTTGGCCGTCGCCCTTACGTGGGCATGGGTGATTGCCACGGCCAACGCGTCGGCCGCGTCGGCCTGCAGCTTGGTTTTCAGGTTGAGCATGAGCCCGACCATGTGTTGAACCTGTTGCTTTTCGGCGCCACCGCGCCCGACCACCGCCAGCTTGATCTCGCTGGCGGCATATTCGTGCACCGGCAGGTCGCGCAGGACCACGGCCGAGATCGCCGCGCCACGGGCCTGGCCCAGCTTCAACGCCGAATCGGGGTTGCGGGCCATGAACACCTTTTCGATGGCCACTTCACTGGGCTGGTATTCCCGGCACAGATCGGCCAGGCCGAGCACCAGCAGCTTCATGCGCTGCGGGAAGTCGTCGGCGCCCAGCAGCACCAGCGGCTGGTGATGCACGTGGCTGACCTTGCCAGTGGCATCGACATCAATGATGCCGACCCCGGTCCGCTGCGAACCGGGGTCGATGCCGAGGATGCGGGTCATGCTGCACTCCTGGCGGGGCGGAACGGGAAGCGCTGGCAGGCGTATGGGCTCATGACTGTCCGCGGTGACCGTTCAACGGCCCGCGCCCAGGCCGTCGAGACGGCTCAGGCGTAGGCGTCGGCGCCGAGTTCGGCGTTGGAATACACGTCCTGCACGTCGTCCAGGTCTTCAAGCATGTCCAGCAGCTTCTTGACCTGCAGGGCAACCTCGCCCTCGACCTTGATGTCGTTGTCCGCGCGGAAGGTGATTTCGGCGTGGTCGGCGACATGGCCGGCGGCGGCCATTGCGTCCTTGACCGCGTTGAACGCGTCAGGGCTGGTGACCACGTCGATCGAGCCGTCATCTGGATAGACCACGATGTCATCGGCGCCGGCCTCGATGGCCGCTTCGGTGATGGCTTCTTCGTCGGCACCCGGTGCGAAGCTGAGCACGCCCAGGCGCTTGAACATGAAGGCCACCGAGCCTTCGGTACCCATGTTGCCGCCGCACTTGCTGAACGCATGGCGGACATCGGCCACGGTGCGCACGCGGTTGTCGGTCAGGCAATCGACGATCACGGCCACGCCCCCCGGGGCGTAGCCCTCGTAGCGGATTTCCTCGTAATCGACGCCTTCCAGTTCACCAGTAGCCTTCTTGATGGCGCGCTCGATCACGTCCTTGGACATGTTCACGGCCAGGCCCTTGTCCACGGCCACGCGCAGGCGCGGGTTGTTGTTGGGGTCGCCTCCACCGCCGCGCGCGGCCACGCCGATCTCGCGGATGATCTTGGTGAAAATCTTGCCGCGCTTCGCGTCGGACGCGTTCTTGCGGGCTTCGATGGAGGGGCCTCTACCCATGGGTGCTACCGTCTGGCTGCTTCAGGATCAAGGCGCGGATTCTACCTGATCGGGGGCGGCAACCGTGTCTAGGCCCGTATTGTTGTAGAGCCGAGCCAATGCTCGGCTCAATGGGCCCGAGGGAATGCAGCCGAGCATGGGCTCGGCTCTACAGGGCGGCCCCGCCTGCCCCGCCCTTTATGCCGCCGCCGCGTCGCGGCTGTGGTCGAACTGGCCGTGGCGCAGGAAATGCGCGGTCTGCCGCGCGGCATCGGGAGACACCACCAGGCCACTGTGGCTGGTGCGCACCACGCAATGGTCGGCCAGCCCCGGAAGGCGGGTCTCGGCCAGTGCCACGGTGCCGTCGGAGGCATCGTCGATGGCCCCCAGCAGGCTGCCCAGCCCATGCGGTACCGAGCCGGCGATCAGTCCGACTTCGGCCTTGCCCTGCCAGTCCGGCAGGCCATCCAGCAGCAGCTCGCTGCTGCGCCCCAGCGCCAGCCCCCAGCCGTGCTCGGACAACGAACGCGCAGTACCACTGCCGCGCAGCGGCGAGCCCAGGCAGACCACGCGCTGTACCGGCAGCTGCGGATTGCGGCGCAGCGCTTCCAGCGCCAGCAATCCACCCAGGCTGTGGCCGACCAGCGACAACGGACCGGCATCGGCCAGCCGCTCCAGCAACTGCGGCACGGCTACGTCGGGGCCACCGAACACCGAGGAGTAACCGAACGCGTGCACCTGGAAACCACGCGCGCGCAGGCGCCAGGCCAGCGGCCCGACCCAGGCGCGGGCATTCCAGATGCCATGCAGCAGCAATACGGGGGGAGTCATGCAAACAGCCTGGCGGTCAGCGGGGCAGAAACGTACGGCAATTGAACACGCGCGCGCAGCAAGCGGCAGTGAACGTCAGGCCGCGCGCGGTGCGCGGCGCAGGATGAATTCAAGATCGTGGGTGTCACCGACCGGGAACAGGTACTCGCCCGCCTTCTCGAATCCATAGCGGGCATAGAAGCGCTGCGCACCGAAGTTTTCCGACCACACCCCCAGCCACAGCGTGCGCGGGCCGTCGCGTTCCAACCAGGCCAGCGCGGTTTCCAGCAGGCGGCTGCCCCAGCCGCAGCTCTGCTGCGTCTTGACCAGGTACAGGCGCTTGAGTTCGCCGTCGCCGGGTTTCACGTCCGGGTGCGGCAGGCCACAGGGGCCGGCGGCGGCATGGCCGACCGCCTCCCCGTCCAGCTCCAGCAGCCACACCGCGTAATCGGGGTGGGCCAGGATCACGCGCTGGCGCTCGACCGTGTAGGCCTCCTCGAGGAAGGCCTGCAGGTCCTGCGGCGGATACAGATGGCCGAAGGTTTCGGTGAACGTGCGGGCAGCCAGCGCCGACAGGGTCGGCGCGTCGTCCACGGTGGCGCGGCGGATCGAATACATGCAGGAAGTTGACGTCAGGGCGAAGCGCGGGTCAAGCCTTTTCAGGCGATTCCGCTTCTTCTTCCTCGTCCTCTTCCTCGTATTCCTCTTCGTCCTCGTCCTCTTCTTCCTCGCCTTCCTCGTCCTCGTCGTACTCTTCCTCTTCGTCGTCCTCGTAATCCTCGACGCCGAAGTCTTCACCGTCCCAGCGACCTTCGCCGTCAGCGACGAAGGTCAGGGCCATGGCCGACGGGTTGGTACCGACGCGGACCAGCCAACCACCGAACACGCGTGCACGCTCGGTGACCAGGTTGGCCTCGGAGCCTTCATTGCCCAGCTTTTCCCACTCCAGCGAAAACGCAAACTCGGTCATTGCCTGGATCTCCTGATCAGTTGGTCTTGGGGCGAACCTGGATGTGCACTTCGGCCAGCTGCGCGTCGACGATCGGCGACGGCGCGTCGGTCATCAGATCCTGTGCACCGGTGGTCTTCGGGAACGGGATGACGTCGCGGATCGACTCGGTGCCGGCCATCAGCGCGGCGATGCGGTCGATGCCGAAGGCGATGCCACCGTGCGGCGGCGCGCCGTAGTTCAGCGCGTCGAGCAGGAAGCC
Organism: Stenotrophomonas veracruzanensis; assembly: GCF_032911525.1. NCBI lineage: Bacteria > Pseudomonadati > Pseudomonadota > Gammaproteobacteria > Lysobacterales > Lysobacteraceae > Stenotrophomonas > Stenotrophomonas veracruzanensis. Next base: position 87,628 of record NZ_JAWJTI010000014.1, on the reverse strand, counting down.
GAACTTGGCGCGGGCTTCTTCGGCACCGATGCCCAGCAGCTCGAACACCGCGCTCTGCATGTCCGGACGGTGGATACGGATCGAACCGCCGCCGATCTCATTGCCGTTGAGCACCATGTCGTAGCCGCGCGAAACGGCGGTACGGGCATTGGCGCGCAGGTCGGCGATGTCGTCCACGGCCGGTGCGGTGAAGGGGTGATGCAGGGCGACGTAGCGCTGTTCTTCCTCGTCCCACTCGAACATCGGGAAGTCGGTGACCCACAGCGGCGCCCAGCCGTCGGCGACCAGGCCGAAGTCCTTGCCGGCCTTCAGGCGCAGCGCGCCCATGAAGTCGGAGACCTTGTTGTAGCCACCGGCGCCGAAGAACACGATGTCGCCGTTGCCGGCGCCGACGTGGGCCACCAGCGCGGCGAAGGATTGCTCGCTGAAGAACTTCTGGATCGGCGAGCTGACTTCGCCGTTGTCGGCAATCTTGATGTAGGCCAGGCCCTTGGCGCCGTACTTGGCGGCATGCGCGGCGTACTCGTCGATCTGCTTGCGGCTCAGCGCTGCACCGCCCGGGATGCGCAGCGCGGCAACGCGGCCCTCGGCATCATTGGCCGGGCCGGTGAACACGGCAAATTCGCTGTCCTTGACCAGTTCAGCCACGTCCACCAGCTCCAGCGCGATGCGCAGGTCCGGCTTGTCCGAACCGTAGCGACGCATCGCCTCGGCCCAGGTCATGCGCGGGAAGCTGGCATCCAGCTGCACGTCGACCACTTCCTTGAAGATGGCGCGGATCATGTCTTCGACGAAGTCCTGCACGTCGCGCTCGCGGACGAAGGCGAACTCCATGTCCAGCTGGGTGAATTCCAGCTGGCGGTCGGCACGCAGGGCCTCGTCGCGGAAACAGCGTGCAATCTGGTAGTAACGGTCGAAGCCAGCCACCATCAGGATCTGCTTGAACAGCTGCGGGCTCTGCGGCAGGGCGTAGAACTCGCCCGGGTGCATGCGCGCCGGCACCAGGAAGTCGCGCGCGCCTTCTGGAGTGGCCTTGGTCAGGATCGGGGTCTCGATATCCTGGAAGCCCTTCTCATCCAGATGGCGGCGCAGCGCCTGCACCAGCTTGATGCGGGTGCGCTGCATGCGCTGCATTTCCGGGCGGCGCAGGTCCAGGTAACGGTACTTCAGGCGGGTTTCTTCGCCCGGGTTCTCGTGGGCGTGGAACGGCAGCGGCGCGGCCTTGTTCAGCACAGTGATGGCGGTGGCGATCACTTCCACCTTGCCGGTACGCATCTTGTCGTTCACCGCGTGGCGGGCGCGCACGACGCCTTCCACCTGCAGCACGTCCTCGTAGCCCAGCGACGCGGCCACGGCGAACACTTCGGCGTTGTCGACTTCCACGGTCACCTGCACGATGCCTTCATGATCTCGAAGATCGATGAAGCAGACGCCGCCCTGGTTACGGGCCACGTCGGTCCAGCCGGCGAGGGTGACAGTCTGGCCAATCAGGGTCTCATCGACCAGGCCGCAGAAGTGGGTACGCATGGGGGGGAAGCTCCGCTGGAGAACGCCGGCACCGGATGGGGGCCGGAAAGCCTCGTATTCTGCGGCCGAGGCCCCGGCCGGGGCAAATCCGGCCAGTCACACCGGCTTGATCGCCCCCCTCCCTATAGTCGGGCACCTGCCACCGTATGGGATGCCGCCATGAAACCGCTGTCCCTGGCCAGCCTGGCCGTGACCCTCAGTCTGGGTGCCCTGGGCACCCTTACCCTGCCCGCCCCGTCCGCATCTGCGCAGAACGGGGTGATCCGCTGCGAAAGCCAGAGCAACCGCGAACGGGTCTGCAACACCGGCTGGCGCGGTGCACAGCTGGTCCGCCAGTTGTCTGGCAGCCCCTGCGAGGAAGGGCGCTCCTGGGGCAGCCGCAATGGCAGCATCTGGGTCACCAACGGTTGCCGCGCCGAGTTCGTCGAGGCCCGCGGTGGCTGGGGCGGCGGCAACGGCGGTGGCTGGGGTGGCAACAACGGCCGCCCCGGCGAGACCATCCGCTGCGAGAGCCAGAACAACCGTGAGCGCAGCTGCCCGGTGGGTTGGCGCAATGCCCGCCTGGTCCGGCAGCTGTCCGGCAGCCCTTGCGATGAGGGCCGTACCTGGGGCGTGCGCAACGGCGCAGTCTGGGTCAGCAATGGCTGCCGCGCGGAATTCGCCGAAGCCCGCGGCTGGGGCGGTGGTGGCGGTGGCTGGGGCGGCGGCAACAGCAATTACTCCGTTACCTGCAGCAGCAACAACAATCGCTCGCAGACCTGCGACTGGGATGAACGCCAGGGCCGGCCGGTGCTTCAGCAGCAGCTCTCCGGCAGTGCCTGCCAGGAAGGCCGCAGCTGGGGTTACTCGCGTGGCCAGGTGTGGGTGAGCAACGGCTGTCGCGCGCGCTTCGGCACGCGGTGAGTGCAGCGTCGGGGTCGGAGCCCCCCCCGCAGGAGGGATCCGACCCCGGGATCACGGCGCCGGTGGTTTGTCATCGCCCCACGGCGGCGGCGGCAGGGCAACCGGCTTGCTGAGGTCGAACTGCACGCGGAAGCGGCGGCCATCCGGACGTGTCAGCTCGTAGACGAACGTCTGGTCGGGATCGATCTCCATCGCCCACGTGTTGTGGGTCGAGGCCAGCATGTCGGCACGACGGAACATGGCCACCGAATCGCCATCGGCCGGGAACTGCTGGCGCTCGGCGGTGCCCGGTGGCGTGCTGTCGCCGCCGTACAGCGTGATCGCGTCGAGGCTGCCGTCTTCATGCCGATGGTCGTGCTTCAGGCGCAGACCGGTTTCGGTGCGGGTCAGCACCCAGGTCCGCGAGTGGTCATTGCCGACATGGAACGGGATGCGCAGCTCGTGCGCCGGATCGGCACAGCCACGCACGTGCATGACCAGGCGCTGGCCGGCGAACGGATCCTTGCCGGTCGGTGCCGGCGTGTCCTCCACCACCTTGCCGGCATAGGCCTGGCCGCAGTGCGCGGCGATGGCGGCCATGAAGGCATCGGCCGGTGCGGTTGCCAGATCATGGGCAACCGTGTCGGAGCGCTGCGAACAGGCAGCGAGGCTGAGCAGGAGGGCGGAAGCGGTGACCACGGCAGGCAGTTTCATGCCCCAACCCTAACGGCCCTGGCCGACGGGCGCAAACCGCCCGCAGCAACCGATCAGCGTTCGACGGTGTGCGGTTCCGGCAGCGTCTCGGTGGTCGCCACCGGCGCGGCCGCGCCCTCGCCTGCCGGCTCCTGTTCAACAGGATCGACATCAAACGGCGTACGGAACACCAGCGACGGCAGCAGCGTGGTCAATGCGGCATACAGCAGCAGCGCGCCGAACAGCACCGCCGGAATCTGGAAGCGCTCGCGCATGATCGCGGCCAGCACCAGGGTGAAGATCAGCGTCGGTGCCAGCGCCAACGAGACCCGCAGGCTGCTGCGGAAGCTCTCGCCGAACATCACCCGCCGCTGCAGCCAGACCACGCCGATACGTAACGGCAGCACCACCAGGGTGATCACGATGCCCAGCCCCAGCGCCTCGAAGCTGAGTGCTTCGCTGGGCACCTTGGTACCGGCATTGAAGAAATAGAACGGCACGAAGAACGAGGCGAACAGGCGCAGCGCGTGCAGGTTCTCATGCGAGGCCAGCAGCGGCATGCGCTGGTGCAGCAGGCGCGCGACCAGGCCGGCGATGAACGCGCCAACCAGGTAGTGCACGCCCAGCAGGTACGTGATGTAGGCCGCGACCATGCCCACCATCACCAGCAACGAGAACTCCGAGCCGGGCGCATGCGGTGCCACCCAGCGACCCAGCGCGATGAACAGCAACGGCAGGCCGACCATCATCGCCAGCAGCGCCAGGCTGGACAGCGCCATATGCCCCGGATCGCCGGCCTGCAGCACGATGAACAACGCCGCCAGCGCCAGCAGTTCGCCGGCGATGGCCTTGCTGGTCACCCAGAACCGCTCGTCCTCGCTCAGGCCCAGCCGCGACAGCGAATCCATGATGAAACCGGTGGACGGTGTCAGCAGCGCCAGTGCAAGCAGGCCGGCGGCCTGCCAGGGCAATCCCGCGTAGCGCCAGGCCAGCCAGCCCACGCCGAACAGCGTGCCGGTACGGATCACCAGATGCGCCAGCAGCGGCCACATGCCCCGCCGCAGCGCCTGCAGGTCCACTTCCAGGCCGGCGAACAGGAACAGCGAGGAAATGCCCAGCGTGGCCAGCAGGCCGATCACCGCATCGTGGGCCTGGTCGCCCAGCCAGAGCATGCCGATGATGCCGAACAGCAGGCAGGTCAGCGGCGCGGGCAGGCTGAAACGCTGCAGCGCGCGCGGGATCACCAGCAGCGCGAAGATCAGCAGCAGGTAGATCAGTTCATGGCTCATGGGGGACTTCCGTGTGGTTCGAACGCGCGCAGGATGCGCGCGCCGAACCGATCCGGCAAGCCGTTTACGGATGACCAGCGGTTACCTCATTCGATCAGTCGATCGGCAATGCGCCCGACCTGTGCCAGCACCACGGCTTGTTGTTCGTAGCTGATCGCGCCGGCCTGCAGGTAGGCGGTCAGCACCCACGGCGTGCCGCCGGCCAGCGGCCACAGCACGGCGATGTCGTTGCGCGCGTCCTCACCGTTGCTGCCGGTCTTGTCGCCCACCCGCCAGCGCTTGCCGAGGCCTGCACGCAGGCAGGCATCACCGGTTTCATTGTCGATCAGCCAGTCGGCCAACTGCTGCCGCGAGGCCGGTTGCAGCACCTCGCCCAGCACCACGCGCTGCAGGGTCGCGGCCATCGCCGCCGGCGTGGTGGTATCGCGTGGATCGCCCTCGGCGAAACTGTTCAGTTCCGGCTCCAGGCGGTCACTGCGGCTCACCACATCGCCACTGGCGCGCAGGAACGCGGTAACCGCCGGTGGACCGCCGACCACACCGAACAGCAGGTTGGCGGCGGTGTTGTCACTGGTGATCAGCGTGGCCCGGCACAGGTCACGCACGGTCATGTCCTTGCCGGCGTGGCGCCGGGTCACCGGTGCGTGCGAGAGCAGATCGGCGTCGCGCACCGGCACGCGCGTATCCAGCAACGCCGGCGTGCGCTCGGCCTGGCTGAGCACGGTGGCCGCCAGCATGCTCTTGAAGGTGCTGCACATCGGGAAGCGCTCGTCCTGGCGATGACCGAAACGGCGGCCGCTGGCGGTGTCGAGCAGGGTCACGCCAAGGCGTCCGGCGCAGGCCTTTTCCAGCGCGGCAAAGTCAGTGGCGGCGGTGAGGGTGGCATCGGTGGGTGCGTTGGCGGTGGTCTTGCCCGCAGCACGTGCCAGCAGCGGCAGGGCAAGCGAGGAAGCCACGGCAGCACCACTGAACTGCAGGAATCGGCGACGGGCGAGCATACGGGTTCTCCTGGGGACCGCTCGATTATTGAAGCCGCTATCGGGGGCGACCAGCGCAAAAAATCAACAGGAGGCATGAAGTGAATTAATGCCTGACGCATTCAACCCCTTAATTTTCCGAAATCCATCGTTGAAGCGTTAGGATCAGCCATCACTCCAGCTCACGACTGTGCGATGTTGCACCCTACCCTGCCCCTGAACGCGCTGCGCGCCTTCGAGGCCGCCGCCCGCCACCAGAACTTCACCCGTGCCGCGCTGGAGCTGTGTGTCAGCCAGGCCGCGCTGAGCCATCAGATCCGTGGGCTGGAGGACCGGCTTGGCATCCGCCTGTTCCATCGCCTGCCACGCGGCGTGGCGCTCACCGATGAAGGCGCAGCGCTGTACCCGGTGCTCAACGAAGCGTTCGAGCGCATTTCCGCCAGCATCGCGCGCTATACCGGTGGCCCGGCACGCGAAGTGCTGACGCTGGGCGTGGTCGGCACCTTCGCCACTGGCTGGCTGCTGCCACGGCTGGGCGCGTTCGAAGCCGCGCATCCGGACATCGAGCTGCGCCTGCAGACCCACAACAACCGCATCGACCTGGCCGGCGAAGGGCTGGACCTGGCGATCCGGTTTGGTGATGGCGACTGGCAGGGCCAGGCCTGCACCGCGATCCTCGATGCGCCCTTCGCACCGCTGTGCGCACCGGCCTTGGCGCGGCGGCTGAAGCAGCCGCGCGACCTGGGCACGCTGCCGCTGCTGCGCTCCTACCGCAGCGACGAGTGGCCGCGCTGGCTGCAGGCGGCAGGAGTGAGCGGCGTGGAAGCCCGCGGACCGGTGTTTGATTCGTCGTTGACAGTGGCGATGGCCGCGGTCGGCGGCGCCGGCGTGGCGCTGCTGCCGCTGCGCATGTTCGAGCAGGAACTGGCCGAGGGTCGCCTGCTGCAGCCGTTCAGCACCACGCTGGAGCTGGGGCGCTACTGGCTGACGCGGCTGCGATCGCGTGCCGAGCGCGAGCCGGCCAAGCGGTTCCGCGAATGGCTGCAGGCGCAGGGCACGTAACAAAAAAGGGGACGGAGGGGATTAAGTCGTTTGTGGCACAAACGACTTAATCCCCTCCGTCCCCTTTTTTTGCGTGATCAGGACTCCAGCAGTTCCATCCACGCTGCCTCGGCTTTTTCCAGCTGGGCGGCGGCGGTTTCGCGGTCACGGCCGATCACGGCCATGCGGGTGGCATCGGCGTAGTTGGCCGGGTCGGCCAGCTGGCGATCCAGTTCGGCCAGTGCGCCTTCCAGCTCGGCCACTTTCGCTTCGGCGGCGGCCAGCTTGTGCGGGTTCACCGGCTTCTTCTGCACCACCTGCGCCACCGGGGCGGTCTTGACCACTACCGGCTCTTCCACCTGCTCCATGCGCGCCTTGGTGCCCTGCGCCTGCGGGCGGGTGCGCAGCCACGCGGCGTAGGCGTCGAGGTCACCATCGAACGGTTCGACCACGCCATCGGCCACGCGCCAGTAGGTGTCGCAGACCAGGCCGATCAGGTGGCGGTCATGCGAGACCATCACGATCGCGCCCTCGAAGGTGGCCAGTGCTTCGGCCAGCGCTTCGCGCATTTCCAGGTCAAGGTGGTTGGTCGGTTCGTCCAGCAGCAGCACGTTCGGCTGCTGCCAGGCGATCAGCGCCAGCGCCAGGCGCGCGCGCTCGCCACCGGAGAAACCATCCACCGGCTCGAATGCACGGTCGCCCGGGAAGTTCCACTTGCCGAGGAAATCGCGGAACGACTGGTTCGGTGCGTCCGGGGCGATCTCGCGGAAGTGCTCCATCGGCGACTGGCCTTCGTGCAGCGACTCCACCGTGTGCTGGGCGAAGTAGCCGATCTTCAGGTCCGGATGCGCCATGCGCTCGCCAACGATCGGCGCCAGCTCGCCCACCAGGGTCTTCACCAGGGTGGTCTTACCGGCACCGTTCGGGCCGAGCAGGCCGATCCGCTGGCCCGCTTCCAGGCCGAAGCCGACGTTGTGCAGGATCACCGCGTCCTTGCCGTAGCCGGCCTCGACGTGGTTCAGGCGGATCAGCGAGAACGGCAGCTTGGCCGGCGGCGCGAACTCGATGCGGAACTCGCGCTCGGCGCGCACCGCTTCCGTGCCGGCCAGCTTGGCCAGGCGCTTCATGCGGCTCTGCGCCTGCGCGGCCTTGCTGGCCTGCGCCTTGAAGCGGTCGATGAAGCTCTGCAGGTGGGCGCGCTCGGCCTGTTCCTTCTCGTGCGCGATCTGCTGCTGGCGCAGCTGTTCGGCGCGCTGGCGCTCGAAGTCGGTGTAGCCGCCCGGGTAGAGCTTGGCGCCGCCACCGTGCAGGTGCAGGGTGTGGGTGGCCACGTTGTCGAGGAACTCGCGGTCATGCGAGATCAGCAGCAGGGTGCCCGGGTACTTCAGCAGCCACTGCTCCAGCCAATACACCGCGTCCAGATCCAGGTGGTTGGTCGGTTCGTCCAGCAGCAGCAGGTCGCTGGGCATCATCAGCGCGCGTGCCAGGTTCAGGCGCACGCGCCAGCCACCAGAGAACGAGGACACCGCACGGTGATGGGTCTCGGCCGGGAAGCCGAGGCCGTGCAGCAGCTTGCCGGCGCGCGCTTCGGCGTCGTAGGCATTGAGCTCGGCCATCTTGGTGTGCGCCTCGGCCACGGCCTCCCAGTCTTCGCGGGCGGTCGCCTCGGCCTCGGCGGCCAGCACTGCGGCCACCTCGATGTCACCGCCGAGCACGAAGCTCAGCGCCGGGTCGGGCAGCGACGGGGTTTCCTGGGCGACGCTGGCGATGCGCACCTTGCCGGGCAGATCGACATCGCCCTTGTCGGCCTCCAGCTCGCCCTTCACCGCCGCGAACAGGCTGGACTTGCCAGCACCGTTGCGGCCGACCACACCCACCCGGTAACCGGCGTGCAGGGTCAGGTCGACATTGGACAACAGCAGCCGCTCGCCACGGCGCAAGGCGAAATTACGAAGGGAAATCATCGGGGGAGGCGTCCATATAACCAGATGGAATGTGCTGGTGAGCACTGTTCCTGCGACGCAATTCTAGCGTTAACGAATACTTGACGCGTCCCGGGATGCGCGGCGGCCGGCGTTCCTCTCTCCCACGTCCTCGCCGCGCGCGTCCCGGGCTCCCTCCCCCGCCAGTGCCAATTCGGGCTAAATGGTTGCTGCTGCAACGTTTTTCCCGATGACCGGCATTTGACAGGCGCTGAATATCCCGTTAATTCCTGTATTGCGCACCGCAACAACCGCCGTCCGCCTCACCCCCGTGATGTCGATTCCGGTGCCGCCCCCGCCAACCGGAGCCCCATCCCGATGACCCGCAAGACCAGCCTGATCGCCGCCGCCGTCGCTGTCGCACTCGGTGGCTCTCCGTTCGTTGCCGCTGCCCAGCAGGCTGGCACCGCCGCCAACACCCTGGACACGGTGATCGTCACCGGCACCCGCGTGGCCGACCGCACCGTCGCCGAATCGCAGTCGCCGATCGACATCATCACCCCCGAAGCCCTGCAGTCCACCGGCACAAGCGAGCTGGCCACCGCGCTGTCGCGCGCGCTGCCCTCGCTGAACTTCCCGCGCCCGGCCCTGACCGACGGCACCAGCGGCGTGCGCCCGGCGCAGCTGCGTGGCCTGTCGCCGGACCAGGTGCTGGTGCTGGTCAACGGCAAGCGCCGTCACACCTCGGCGATGATCAACGTCAACGGCAGCATCGGCCGTGGCTCATCGGCGGTGGACATCAACGCGATCCCGATCGCCGCCATCGAGCGCGTGGAAGTGCTGCGCGACGGCGCGTCGGCGCAGTACGGCTCGGACGCCATCGCCGGCGTCATCAACATCGTGCTCAAGGGCAGCGGCCGTGGCGGCAGCCTGGCCGTGGACTACGGCCAGTACTCAGCCGGTGACGGCAACAAGTACCAGCTCTCCGGCGATACCGGCGTCGAGTTCGGCAATGGCCGTGGCCGCGTGCATGTGGCCGGCCAGATCAGCCAGCAGGACGAGAGCAACCGCGCCGGCCCGTACCGCGGCACCACGCCGAATACCGGCAACTTTCCGAGCATCGGCCAGAAGACCTTCATCGTCGGCGACCCGCGCGTGGATGCCACCGCCGCCTCGGCCAACGCCAGCTTCGATTTCAGCGACCACGTAACCGGCTACGCCAGCGCGCTGCTCAGCAACCGCGACATCACCTCGTTCGCGTTCTACCGCTCGCGCAACCACAACGGGCAGACCGCGCTGCTGGCGCAGACCTACCCGGACGGCTTCGTGCCGGAGATCAACCAGTACTCCAAGGACCGCTCGCTGGTGGCCGGCGTCAAGGGCAACACCGACAACGGCTGGACCTGGGACCTGAGCCTGAACCACGGCGAGAACACCCTCGACTTCCACACCCGCAACAGCATCAACTACAGCCTCGGTGCCAGCAGCCCGCGCTCGTTCTACGACGGCACGCTGAAGTACCAGCAGGACATCTTCAATGCCGACCTGACCAAGTCGCTGGACTGGGGCCTGGCCTACCCGGTCACGCTGTCCTTCGGCGGTGAGTACCGCAAGGAAAAGTGGGACCAGAACCCGGGCGAACTGAACTCGTACACCGGCAGCGGTGCGCAGGGCTTCGCGGGCTTCACCCCGACCAATGAAGTGCATGCCGACCGCCACAACTACGCGGTCTACGCCGGCCTGGAAGCGGACCTGACCGAGAAGTTCTCGGCCGGCATCACCGGCCGCTACGAGGACTACTCGGACTTCGGCGACCGCTTCTCCGGCAAGCTTTCGGCGCGCTATGCATTCACCGACAAGGTCGCGCTGCGGGCCACCGCCTCCAGCGGCTTCCGCGCGCCCTCGCTGGCGCAGCAGGGCTACCAGGCGGTCACCAGCCAGTTCCTCAATGGCGTATTCGTCGAGCGCGGCACCTTCCCGACCACCAGCCCGGCTGCGCAGGCGCTGGGCGCCTCGCCGTTGAAGGCCGAGACCTCCACCTCCTACAGCCTGGGCCTGGTGCTGCAGCCGGTCGACCGCCTGTACATCACCGTCGACGCGTACCAGATCGACATCGATGACCGCATCGCATTGTCGTCCAGCATCACCACCAACGCGGCCACCAGCGCGCTGCTGGGCACGCTGGGCCTGCCGCAGGTGACCGCGTTCTCGTACTTCACCAACGGCCTGGATACCCGCACTCGTGGCGTCGACTTCGTGTCCAGCTACACGGTGCCGTTCAGCGCCAGCAGCCTGGAGCTGACCGCTGCGTACAGCTACAACGACACCGAAGTGCGCCGCGTCGGCGGCACCCCGGCGGTGTTCGGCACGCTGGGCCTGACCCAGTCGCTGATCGGCCGCGATGAGATCGGCCGCATCGAGGACAGCTACCCGCGCGACAAGGCGATCCTGAGCGGCACCTGGCGTTCGGACCACTGGGAACTGGGCCTGGCCGCGACCCGCTACGGCAGGTTCACCGTACGCAACTCGGCCACCGCGCTGCGCGACCAGACCTACGGCGACGCCTGGGTGGTGGATGCCTCGGCCAGCTACAAGCCGAGCAGCAACTGGACCCTGACCGTGGGCGCCGACAACCTGCTGGACAAGTACCCGGACCGCACCGAAGACCTGCAGAACTCGACCTTCGGCATGCTGCCGTACAGCAACTACTCGCCGTTCGGCTTCAACGGCGCGTATGTGTATGGGCGGGTCAAGTACACCTGGTAAGCGGTAATGGGTGCGCCGGGCCCTGCCCGGCGCTGCTCCACACACCCGCCGGCGGCCTCGGGGCAGGCGCGGTCCTGACCGTATACCGTTGCCAGCTCCTGCACCCGGTTTCCAGGCTGTGCTCTGTTGCACGCGCCTCATAGGTCGCCCCGTGCATAATCAGCGGACCAACGAAGGAGCCGCTCCGTGACGAGAGCCTGCATCACTCGCCGCCATGTGTACGCTGCGCTCGCGTGGGTTGCGCTGGCGGCCCCCCTGTCAGGGTGTTCAGGAGATCACGTGAAACCCAGCTATTCCAAATCGAGCCTTGAGCCGGTCGTCGTCACCCAGCTCTCCGCGGCGAAGCTCCAGGTCCAGTTCAATGAACCGATGGAAAGCATGTATTACGCGGCAGGGATGAGCTATGTGGTGGAAGGGGGCACCATGAAAGTCGTTGTTGATCGCTGCCCCATATCCGGCCAATGCACAACCATGCTGCGGCGCGACGTGAAGCCCGGACCTGCTGGCCCGGCCCGTCAGGAAATTCCCTTGATGGCGCCGCGCGTGGTGATGCTGTTCGCCGATGGCGAAACACAGATTTTTCCGTAAGGGCATCCCATGAGCGACAAGGTCGTCCTCGGCATCCATAGTCACGTAGACCCCAATACACAGGGGTCGTTCAATCAGTTCGTGGACGGCCACGCCTGGATCTCGGTGACGCGAAACGGCCATACGACGTTCCATGGCCTGTGGCCAGACAACCATCCACTCGTTGAGGACAATGGCCCAGGTTCGGACATCCGCGAAGGCATGGAAGCCCGGGCCACACCTTCGGCCTCACGCTATTACGAATTGACTCCCGAGCAGGTCAAGCGACTTGACCAGGCCTTGGGCGAAAATGTCACCTGGTCATATGGCAATACCTGCGCATCGTGGGCGACCAGTACCGTGAACAAGGTTACTGGGCAGTCCCTGGATGCAGGCGAACTGCTGTTCACCGATACGCCGCGGGAGCTGATCGAGTCCATTCGCAAGGCAGAGCGCGTGCGGCCCACCAGTCCTTCGCAGCCGCAACCGGCAACCGAACGGCCGGAAACCAGCATCCCATCGCTGAGCGATGCCTCGGCATCGCTTCACCAGCAGGCACTCGCCGGCGTCCATGCGCTGGACGCATCGCTGGGTCGCGCATCTGATGAATCCAGCCAACGCATGGCGGCCAGCCTCACCCAACTTGCCCGGGCACAAGGTCTGGAACGGATCGACCATGTGGTATTGGGCTTGCCGACTGGTCAGCCCCCAAGGCCGGAGAACATCTTCGTCATTCAGGGAGCCTTCGATGACCCGGGCCATCTGCGTGCCCACATCAACATTGAAGCGGCCCTTCAGCCACCCGTTGCGGAGTCGCTGCGGCAGATTCATCAGTTGGACAAGCAGTTGGCCGCCTCGCCGCAGCAGGCCGAGCCTGCCCTGGAAGAGACCCAGCGCCGGCAGATGGTGTGATCGTCGACGGCTACGCCTGGAGCCCCCCATAGGTAGGCACCATTCGGCCCGTCGGGGCCTGCCCTCTCTCAACAAGGCTTGATATCTCGCCCGTACAAGCCGCCCACGCAACGATCCGATACGCTGGCCGGGTTTGCCGTATGTGGCCGCATCGGTGAAAATCGGGGCATTCCCCCGATTTCCTGCGAGTGCCGATGCACCATGACACCGACCTGATCAACATCGTTGCCGTTGGCCTGGGGCTCGCCTTCATCTTCGGCGCGCTGGCCAACAAGCTCCGCTTGTCTCCCCTGGTCGGTTACCTGGTTGCTGGCATCTGCGTAGGTCCGTTCACCCCCGGCTTCGTCGCCGACCAGGCGCTGGCCAACCAGCTGGCCGAGCTGGGCGTGATGCTGCTGATGTTCGGCGTCGGCCTGCACTTCTCGCTGAAGGACCTGATGGCGGTCAAAGCCATTGCCATTCCCGGTGCCATCGGCCAGATCGCGGTTGCGACCCTGCTCGGCTGGGGCGTGGCCTCGCTGATGGGCTGGCCGGCCATCCATGGCGTCATCTTCGGTTTCTCGCTGGCCACCGCCAGTACCGTAGTGCTGCTGCGGGCGATGGAAGAGCGCCGACTGCTGGAAACGATGCGCGGCAAGATCGCGGTCGGCTGGCTGATCGTGGAAGACCTGGCCTGTGTGCTGGCGCTGGTGATGATGCCGGTGATGGCCGGTGTGTTCGGTCCCGATGCCGCGAAGGAATCACACTCGCTGGGCAGCGTGCTGGCCGACATCGGCTGGACCTTCGTGCAGCTGGGCCTGTTCGTGGCGGTGATGCTGGTGGTCGGGCGCCGGGTCATTCCGTGGATCCTCGAACGCATTGCCGGCACCGGTTCGCGCGAACTGTTCACTCTGTCGGTGCTGGCGATCGCGCTGGGTGTGGCGTTCGGCTCGGCGATGCTGTTCGGCGTCTCGTTCGCGCTGGGCGCGTTCTTCGCCGGCATGCTGCTCAACGAATCGGAGCTGAGCCACAAGGCCGCAACCGATTCGCTGCCACTGCGCGATGCATTCGCGGTGCTGTTCTTCGTGTCGGTCGGCATGCTGTTCGACCCGAACATCCTGATCCAGCACCCGTGGCAGGTGCTGGCCACGGTGCTGATCATCATGTTTGGCAAGTCGGCCGCGGCGTTCTTCATCGTGCGCGCATTCGGCCACCCGACCAGCACCGCGCTGACCATCTCGGCCAGCCTGGCGCAGATCGGCGAGTTCGCCTTCATCATCGCCGGCCTTGGCGTGGCGCTGCAGATCCTGCCGAAGGAAGGCCAGTCGCTGGTACTGGCCGGCGCACTGGTGTCGATCATGCTCAACCCGCTGGTATTCGGGCTGCTGGATCGTTGGCAGGCCAAGCAGGAGCAGCAGCCGCAGCCGGCCGAGCCGGAAGAGGCGATCGGTCCATCGCGTGATCTGAACGGGCACGCGATCGTGATCGGCTATGGCCGGGTCGGCAGCGAGCTGGCACAGGTGCTGCGCGATCGCGGCGTGCCGGTGCTGGTGATCGATGACAACAAGGAACATGTGGAACAGGCGCACGCCAAGGGCCTGGCGGCGATCCGCGGCAGTGCCGCTGCCGACCGGGTGCTGGCTGAGGCCCACCCGGAGCGGGCGAAGATCGCGGTGCTGGCCATTCCGCAGCCGCTGGAAGCCGGTGAGGCGCTGGCCAAGCTGCGGGCGATCAACCCGGACCTGACCCTGCTGGCGCGCGCGCACAGCGATGCGGAAGTGAAGCATCTGCTGGAACACGGTGCTGATGGCACGGTGATGGCCGAACGTGAGCTGGCGTATTCGCTGGCGGAGATGGTGATGTCCACGCCGCCGTATCGCGGGTTGGGACAGCACAGTATCCCGGTGGTGTGAGGGGTGTGCGTGCGGCAGGGCTTGCAGCCCTGCACCTGCCGAAACAACGGCAACGGCAAAAGCTGGCATTGCGTGGGATGGCAGTTTTCCGCTGCTGTTGGTGGGTGTCGACCTTGGTCGACACGGCGGCACAAAAAAATCCCCGGTCGACCCGCATCGACCGGGGATCTGGATCGCCACGTTGCCACTGCCTTGGAGAGGCAGCTCCACCGTAGCGCATTGCAGCACCCGTGGTGATCGCCTGTGGCGATGACAACCAAGCGCGCGGCTATCAGGCGCCGGCCAAGGCCTGTTCCAGGTCGGCACGCAGGTCACCGATGTGCTCGATGCCGATCGACAGGCGCACGGTGTCCTCGCTGACACCGGCCTTGGCCAGCTCCGCTGCATCCAGCTGGCGATGCGTGGTCGAGGCAGGATGGGTGGCCAGTGACTTCGCATCCCCCAGGTTGACCAGGCGGGTGAACAAGTTCAGCGCATCGAGGAAGCGCGCGCCTGCTTCACGGCCGCCCGGCAGGCCGAAGGTCAGTACGCCCGAGCCGTGTCCACCCAGATAGCGCTGCGCGGTGGCATGCTCGGGGTCGTCGGCCAGTCCCGCGTAACGCACCCAGGCGACCTTGTCGTGCGCCTTCAGGTACTGCGCAACGGCCAGCGCATTGGCATTGATGCGCTCCATGCGCAGCGCCAGGGTCTCGATGCCCTGCAGGATCAGGAACGCATTGAACGGCGACAACGCAGCGCCGGTATTGCGCAGCGGCACCACCCGCGCGCGGCCGATGTAGGCGGCCGGCCCCAGCGCTTCGGTGTAGACCACGCCGTGGTAACTGGGGTCTGGCTGGTTGAGGCGAGCGAAGCGCTTGGGCTGCGCCGCCCAGTCGAAGCGGCCGGAGTCGATGATCGCACCGCCCAGGCTGTTGCCGTGGCCGCCCAGGTATTTGGTCAGCGAATGCACCACGATGTCGGCGCCGTGTTCGAACGGGCGCAGCAGGAACGGCGTGGCCACGGTGTTGTCGACGATCAGCGGCACGCCAGCGGCATGCGCGACCTCCGCAATCGCAGCGATGTCGGTGACGTTGCCGCGCGGGTTGCCGATCGATTCGACGAACACCGCCTTGGTGCGTTCGTCGATCAGGTCGGCGAACGCGGATGGATCTGCCGGGTCGGCGAAGCGCGCCTGGATACCGTACTGCGGCAACGTGTGCGCCAGCAGGTTGAGGCTGCCGCCATACAGCGCGCTGGAGGCGACGATGTTGTCACCGGCCTCGGCGATGGTCTGGATGGCATAGGTGATCGCGGCCTGCCCCGAGGCCAGCGCCAGTGCACCGATGCCGCCTTCCAGCGCGGCCAGGCGCTGCTCCAGTACATCGGTGGTGGGGTTCATGATGCGCGTGTAGATGTTGCCCGGTACCTTCAGATCGAACAGGTCGGCGCCGTGCTGGGTATCATCGAAGGCATACGCCACCGTCTGGTAGATCGGCACAGCCACCGCCCGGGTGGTTGGGTCGGGACGGTAGCCACCGTGCACGGCCAAGGTTTCCAGTTGCCACTGCGGGTCGCTCATTGCACCAGGCTCCATCCGGGGAAACCGCCACCATAGGACAGCCGGGGGCGCCCGCTGAAAGCCACTGGCGATGACGCCCGTACCGCCGGTTATCACGTTGGCCGCGATTCAGGCAGCCGTCATGGGCCGTTGCTAGGCTTCGCCGCCGGGCGCTCCTGCCCGGGCACGGAGGCCCCACGCATGCAGCCATCCCCCTGGACCCCCACCCCCAGCAGTGCGCCCACGTCGGTACTGCTGGTGGAGGACGACCGTCGCCTGGCCGAGCTGGTCAGCGATTACCTCCACGAACATGGCTTCGCCGTGCAGCACGTCGCGCGTGGCGACCTCGCCGGCGCCGCCTGCCGCCAGCATGCGCCCGAGCTGGTGGTGCTGGACCTGATGCTGCCCGGCCTCGGTGGCATCGACGTATGCCGGCAGATCCGCAGCTTCTCCGATGTGCCGATCCTGATGCTGACCGCGTGCGAGGACGACATCGAGCAGGTGCTGGGCCTGGAATCGGGCGCCGACGACTATGTGCACAAGCCGATCGAGCCCCGCCTGCTGCTGGCCCGCCTGCGCGCGCTGCTTCGCCGCCGCCATGGCAGCAGCAACACCGGCACGCCCTGCCGCCTGATGCACGGCGAACTGCTGATCGACCGCATGCAACGCGAGGTGCACCTGCATGGACAGCCGGTGGACATGGGCACCACCGAATTCGAGATCCTGTGGCTGCTGGCCAGCCAGCCGGGGCAGATCCTCTCGCGCGACCAGATCCTGCAGGCGGTGCGCGGCATCGGCTTCGACGGGCTGGACCGCAGCGTCGATGTCAGCATCGGCAAGCTGCGCCGCAAGCTGGGCGATGACGCGCGCGAACCGCGGCGGATCAAGACCGTGTGGGGCCGTGGCTATCAGTTCAACCCATCGGCCTGGACGGCATGAAGCGGCTGTTCCTGTGGTTGTGGTTCGTCACCGGTGCCTGCTTCCTGGTGTCGGTGTTCTTCCTCAACCACATCCTGGACGGCATCTACACGCCCGTGCAGGATCGCGTTTTCGTCCAGCAGGTCCGCGGACAGGTGTACGCCCTGCGCAGTGGCCTGGCTGGCCTGGATGCCGGCCAGCAGCGTGAGCGCCTGCAGCAGTGGCAGCCGCACTATGGCATCGCATTGACTCTGTTCGACACGCCTCCGGCACTCGCCCCACAGGAACAGGCGGCCGTAAAGGCTGATGGCTTCATCGTGCGCGATCAGTACCAGCAGGTCCTGCTGCCCATCGAAGGCGTCGGCGGTCGCTGGCTGCAACTGCGCCTGCCTGGCGCTGTGCAGATGACCACGTACATGACCATCGCGGCCTACCTCAGCATCCTGCTGCTGGTCGGCGCCAGCCTGTATGCCTGGGTACGCCTGCTCTGGCGCGACCTGGAAGCGCTGCGCCGGCACGCCGACCGCATCGGTTCGGGCGATCTGCAGGCGCGCGCGCAGGTTTCGCCACGCTCGCAGATCCGGGTGATCGTCGACCATTCCAACCGCATGGCCGCGCGCGTGGCCGAGCTGGTGCAGCGCCAGCGCGACCTCACCCATGCCATTTCGCACGAACTGCGCACACCCATCGCGCGCGTGGCCTTCGGCCTGGACCTGATGCAGGACAGCGACGATCGCGAACGCCGGGCACGGCTGGCACAGGGGCTGCACGGCGACCTGGCCGAACTCAACCGGCTGGTCAGCGAACTGCTGGCGTATGAACGTCTGGAGCATCCCAGCGAAGGCGAGCCGATGCAGCGCATCGAAGCCAACGACTGGCTGCAGGCCTGCCTGGCCGATGTGCGCCGTGATGCCGAACGTGCCGGCGTGGTCCTGCGCGTGCAGCCCAGTGCGTTGCCACGGGTGGATGCCGAGCCGCGCCTGCTGCAACTGGCACTCAGCAATCTGGTGGGCAATGCGCTGCGTCACGCGCATTCGCAGGTGGAAGTCTCGCTGGTCGGTGCTGGCGGTCGCGCCTGCCTGCGCGTGGACGACGATGGCCCCGGCATTGCCGAAGCCGATCGCGAGAAGGTGATGCGTCCGTTCACCCGCCTGGACGACAGCCGCAGCCGTGACACCGGCGGCTTCGGCCTGGGCCTGGCCATCGTCAACCGCATTGCGGCCCGCCACGGTGGCGAGCTGCGCATCAGCCGCGCCACGCTGGGTGGCGCGCGCCTGGAAATGCACTGGCCGCTGGCTGCCAGCTGAACGCCCACGGGCGCGATTACAGTTGATTACAACTCCCGCACAACTGCGGACGGATCGGTCGCCGGCGTATCGCCACGCTAACGACCCTGCAGCACTCGCCGGATGCGAGCGCTGCTTTCCTCCCATTGTCGAGAGTTTCCATGTCCCAGCTTCGCCGTTCCCCCACCCTGCTCTGCCTGGCCCTGCTGCCGCTGTTCGCCGCCCCGATCGCCCACGCCAAGGATGACCACTGGACCTTCGAAGTCGCCGCCGGTGCCGGTGCGACCCCTCGCTACAGCGGCAGCAAGGAGTATCAGGCGTCGCCCATGCTGTCCTTCGATGTCACCTCGCCGGGTGGCTGGTTTCTGGGCACCAGTGGCATCGGCTGGGGCACGTCCATCGGCGAGCACACCCGCGTGCGGGTCTATGTCGGTGCCAGCGGCATCCGCAAGGACAAGGATTCGCTGCTCGGTGGTTCCGACTTCCTGCGCGGCATGGGAGATATCGATTCCCGTCCCCTGGTCGGTGTCTCGGCTGGTTATACGCTGGGCGAAGCCGTGCTGAGCGGCTCCTGGCAGTTCACCCGCAAGGACGAGGACAAGGCCGAAAACGGCCTGGCCACCCAACAGATCCACTTGAACCTGAGCATGCCGCTGTTCGACCTGGCCGGCGGCGTGGTCAGCGGCAGCGTCTCCACCGACTACGGCAACCGTGGCTACATGCAGACCTGGTACGGCGTCAGCCCGGAACAGGCCGCGCGCACCGGCTTTGCCGAGCACAAGCCGAAGGCCGGCCTGGTCAGTGCCGGTCTCGGCCTGAAATGGAGCCACCGCGTGGGCCGCAACGGCAACTGGTACATCTCGGCCGAGGGCACGCGCCTGCTCGGCGATGCAGCCGACAGCCCGATCGTGCAGAAGCCCAACCAGTTCGGGCTGATGAGCGGCTACACGCACCGCTTCTGATGCAGGAAGGGCGCCCCTCGGCGCCCTTTGATCCCTGCGGTCAGCGGCGGGCCGGTGCCTGCCCGCTGCCGCACAGCTCGACCTCGCGCAGCCAACCTATCCACTGCACGACGTCATCCTTCTCTGGCTCGGAGCGGAACGATTTCTGCGCGGTGTGGAAGCCCTCTGTGCCCTGGATGCCCTTGATCCAGGTGAACTCAGGCTTGCCCGTGCCCGGGTTCTCCAGGCAGCTGAGCATCAGCAACGCGAACGGGCGACCACCCTCCTCGCCCTCGCGGATCCAGTGACTCTGTGCGTCGGGGCAGGCAATGCGCCAACCGGCTTCGATGATGCCGAGGAACTCGCGCGGGCTTGCGTGGCTACTGTTCGGCGCGTCGTTGACGGTGACCATGTCGGCCCAGTCCTGCACGGTCTGCCCGTTGGGCACGTACTCGGTGATGCGGTTGCCCTGCGCATCGGTGTTCTGGTGGGCCTGGTGGTAGCCCTTCATCGGCGGCAGCTGCACCTGCTCCGCAGCGGCGGCATGGGTGGCCGACGTAGCGAGTGCCAGTGCGATGCAGAGTGAAGCCAGGCGCGTGCCATCCATGCGGTTCTCCTTGTCCGGGCAAAAGTGCAACAAGGCGATTCTGCACCGGGAAAGCCCGCGATGGCGCCCCCACTCGAAGAGGGGGGCGCTTGCGGGGTCAGGCCTTGGCGAACACCAGGTGGCCGCCGTCGTTGCCGACTTCGATGGTGTCGCCGTTGACGAAGGCGCCGGACAGGATCTTCTGCGCCAACGGATTCTCCAGCTGCGCCTGGATCGCGCGCTTCAACGGACGCGCGCCATACACCGGATCGAAGCCGACGTTGCCGAGCAGCTCGAACGCTGCATCGGATACCTCCAGCTTCAGCCCGCGCTCGGCCAGGCGCTTTTCCAGGCCCCGCATCTGGATGCGCGCGATCTGCTTGATCTGCTGCTTGTCCAGCGGGTGGAACACCACGATGTCATCCAGGCGGTTGATGAACTCCGGACGGAAGTGCGCCTGCACCACGCCCATCACCGCCGCCTTCATCTGCGTGTAGGCCTCAGGGCTGTCGTCGGCGCTCATGTCCTGGATCTGGTGCGAGCCCAGGTTCGAGGTCATCACGATGACGGTGTTGCGGAAGTCCACGGTGCGGCCCTGGCCATCGGTCAGGCGGCCATCGTCCAGCACCTGCAGCAGGATGTTGAACACATCCGGATGCGCCTTCTCCACTTCGTCCAGCAGGATCAGCGAGTACGGACGGCGACGCACGGCCTCGGTCAGATAGCCGCCTTCCTCGTAGCCAACGTAACCCGGGGGGGCACCGATCAGGCGGGCGACGCTGTGCTTCTCCATGAATTCGCTCATGTCGATGCGGATCATCGCATCGGCGCTGTCGAACAGGAACTCGGCCAGCGACTTGCACAGCTCGGTCTTGCCGACGCCGGTCGGGCCGAGGAACAGGAACGAGCCGGCCGGACGATTCGGATCGGACAGGCCCGCACGCGAACGACGCACCGCATCGGAGACGACCTTGATCGCTTCCTCCTGGCCGACCACCCGGTTGTGCAGCACCTCTTCCATCCGCAGCAGCTTGTCGCGCTCACCTTCGAGCATCTTGTTGACCGGAATGCCGGTCCAGCGCGAAACGACCTCGGCGATCTCTTCGTCGGTGACCCGGTCCTGCACCAGCTTGAAGTCCTTGTGTTCGGCCTCCTGCGCAGCGGCCAGCTGCTTTTCCAGCTGCGGCAGCAGGCCGTACTGGATCTCGCTCATCTTGGCGAAATCCTGGCGGCGCTGCGCAGATTCCAGCTCCAGCTTGGCCTGCTCGACCTGTTCCTTGATCTTGGTTGCACCCTGCAGCGCCGCCTTCTCCGACTTCCAGATTTCATTGAGGTCGGAGAACTCGCGCTCCAGCGCATCGATGTCGTTTTCCAGATCAGCCAGGCGCTGCCGCGAGGCCTCGTCCTTTTCCTTCTTCAGCATCTCGCGCTGGATCTTCAGCTGGATCACGCGGCGTTCCAGGCGGTCCAGTTCCTCCGGCTTGGAGTCGATCTCCATGCGCAGGCGCGAAGCAGCCTCGTCCATCAGGTCGATGGCCTTGTCCGGCAGCTGGCGGTCGGTGATGTAGCGGTTGGACAGCGTGGCCGCCGCGACGATGGCCGGGTCGGTGATCTCGACGCCATGGTGCACGGCGTACTTTTCCTTCAGCCCGCGCAGGATCGCGATGGTGTCCTCCACCGACGGCTCGCCCACGAACACCTTCTGGAAGCGGCGCTCCAGCGCAGCGTCCTTTTCAATGTACTTGCGGTACTCATCCAGCGTGGTGGCGCCCACGCAGTGCAGTTCGCCACGTGCCAACGCAGGCTTGAGCATGTTGCCGGCATCCATCGCACCGTCGGCCTTGCCGGCGCCGACCATGGTGTGCAGCTCATCGATGAACAGGATGATCTGCCCTTCGCTCTTGGCCAGGTCGTTGAGCACGCCCTTCAGGCGCTCCTCGAATTCACCGCGGAACTTGGCGCCGGCAATCAGCGCGCCCATGTCCAGCGACAGCACACGCTTGCCGCGGAGGCCTTCCGGCACTTCGTCATTGATGATGCGCTGGGCCAGGCCTTCGACGATCGCGGTCTTGCCCACGCCGGGTTCGCCGATCAGCACCGGATTGTTCTTGGTCCGGCGCTGCAGCACCTGGATGGTGCGACGGATTTCCTCGTCACGGCCGATCACCGGATCAAGCTTGCCGCTCTCCGCACGCGCGGTCAGGTCGATGGTGTACTTCTCCAGCGCCTGCCGCTGTTCCTCAGCGTCTTCCGACTGCACGTTCTCGCCGCCGCGCAGCTTGTCGATCGCGGCCTGCAACCGGCTCTTGTCGGCACCGGCGGCGCGCAGCGCCATGCCCAGTGTGCCGCCGTCTTCCAGCGCGGCCAGCACGAACCACTCGCTGGCGATGAAGGCATCGCCATTCTGCTGGGCCAGCTTGTCAGTGTGATTGAGCAGGCGGCCGAGGTCGTTGCCCATCGACACATTGCCGGCCTGGCCGGACACCTTGGGCAGCGCATCCAGCGCCTCGGTCAGGCGCTCGCGCAGTACCGGCACGTTCACCCCGGCCTGGGCCAGCAACGGGCGCGTGCTGCCGCCTTGCTGGTCCAGCAGCGCGCTGAACAGGTGAACCGGTTCGATGATGCTGTTGTCGCGGCCCACGGCCAGCGACTGTGCGTCTGCCAGCGCCTGCTGGAAACGCGAGGTGAGCTTGTCCATCCGCATTGCGAAACCTCATCGGTCATCTGGGCCGGCCCGAGCCGGCGATGCTGGAAAGATGCGGTTGCCCCACCCGGTTTCAAGGGTGACTGCGACTGCACGCCGAGGCCAGTCAGCCTGCGGCCAGCATGCCGGAACGGGTGTGGTCGGCGCGTTGATCCCGATCAGTTCCGCCCGATGGACGGGCTCAGCGGGTGATCGCGCTGCGGATCGCCCGCAGCTGCTGCTTGACCGCCCGGGCCTGCGCCACGTCCATGCGCAGCAGGGCCTTCTGTCCGATCGAGCGCGCCTGCAGGGTGGGATCGACGAAGCGGTAACGGCCGCGCTCATCGCGTTCCACCAGCGGCGCCTGGGCCAGTTCCGGGGTCTCCAGCAGGTGATCGATCACCGCGACCAGGCGGTCGTTGAAATAGCCCTCCGGCCGGCCAAGGTCGACATAGGCCTGCTGGATCAACGGATAGAAGCGCTTGTAGGTGGTCGCCGTCGCCGCCGGGTCGAGCGCGGTGAAGGCCTGCACATAGGGCGCATAGCGCGCCGCGTTGCCGGCGGCGATGCGTTCGCCGCCCTCACCGGGCTCGACCTGCAGGTTGCCCGGCAGCGGGCGCGCGGCCAGCGCGGTCGGCGGCACGCTGGGCTTGTCCAGGTTGTCGACCTGGGTGACGAGGCGCTGGATCAGGTGATCGCGCAGCAGCAGGGTCAGCGGGCCCTCGCCCTGGAACAGCTGGCTCAATGCGCCCCAGGCTGTGGCATCGCTGTCAGCCAGCTTCGGCAGCGCCGGATCAGCCGCGGCCTCGGTATCCAGCGGATGCCTGATAGGGGGCGGCGCTGGCGCGGGTTCTGCGGCCGCCTGCGGTTGTGGCGGTGTGCTGGTACTGGCGGGGGTTGATTGAACCTGCACCGAAACACCGTCTGCCAGGCGCTTCAGCTGATCGCGGAACAACCAACCGCCCGCGCCACCGATCACCACCACACCCAACACCCAGGGCCATATCGCCTTTCCACTCTGCATGATGCAGCACCTCGTTTCACACGCATGGAGAAAGTGTGACCCCACCGATTCCAACGGGTTCCCCACCTGTTCCGCTGCCGTTCGGGTTCGGGCCTGCGCCAGAGCCGCGCTCACGCCTGCTTTGCATGCCCCGCGCGACGCTGTGGGTCTTTTCCTGTGGAGGCACTGCCATGCAGTACGCGCTGTATTACTGGACCGGCATCCAGGGCCGTGGCGAGTTCGTGCGCCTGGCGCTGGAAGACGCCGGTGCCGACTACATCGACATGGCGCGGGTGCACGGCGATGCAGTGATGCAGCCGTTTCTCGATGGCAGCAGTGAAGGTGCGCAGCCCTTCGCACCACCATTCCTGAAGGCCGGTCGCCAGGTCATCACGCAGGTTGCGGCCATCCTGGATTTCCTGGGCCCCACGTTGGACCTGGTGCCACAAGCGGCCTCGCGGCGGATGCAGGCATTGCAACTGCAGCTGACCATCGCCGATCTGGTGGCCGAGGTGCATGACACCCACCATCCGATTGCTGCATCGAAGTACTACGAAGAGCAGAAGACCGAAGCCAAGGCACGCGCCGCGTCACTGCGCAGCGAGCGGCTGCCGAAGTTCCTCGGCTACTTCGAGCAGGTGCTGGCCGCCAATGGCGGCCGTCATGCGCTGCGCGAGCACTCCTACGTGGATCTGTCGCTGTTCCAGCTCCTGAGCGGGCTGGACTATATGTTTCCACGCCGGATGCGCGCACTGGCACCCACCCTGCCCCTGCTGCGTGCGCTGCAGGAGCGGGTGGCGAAGCGGCCGAACATCGCCGCCTATCTGGCCTCGGAACGGCGGTTGCCGTTCAACACCCAAGGCATCTTCCGGCATTACCCGGAGCTGGACGCCGAACGGTAGTGCCGGCCGCTGGCCGGCACTACCGTGGGGTCAGCTGTTTTCACCCAGCGGCTGCACCGGCTGCTTCTGCAGCGACAACAACCCCAGCAGCAACGCCAGTGCCACGTAGGCACCGGCGAACTGCCAGCTGATGATGCGTGCCAGTCCGTCCAGGTCCCACGGCAGATAGATGCCGCCGCGCGGATCCACCGAGTGGATCAGGCCGAACAGGGTCAGCAACGCCGCCACCAGCAGGAAGCCGCAGGCACGGCGCAGGCGCCCATCGACCATCGCCGCCACCGCCGAAATCCACAGCATCGAGGTGATGATGAAGCCGTTGCCGAGGGTGAAGATCACCGCCAGCTCAGGCAGGCCGTGGCCGTCGAGCTTGGTCAGCAACTGCGGCAGCTGGTCCGGGGCGATCCAGCCCGGCGCCTTGATCGCCAGCAGGTACGCCACCGACGGCAGGAAGCCGAACACCATCGCACCGGTATGGTGGCGCGGCGTGGCCTGGAACGCCTGCGTGGTGATGTCGATGGCCACGTACACGATGATCGGTGCCAGCACCGCCAGCGGCAGCCATTGCACCAGCCCGGAGATGATGCCCAGCATGCCGCCAATGCCGACGAACAGGCCGGTCAGCAGCGTGTAGCCGCTGCGCGCGCCCATGTGCTTGTAGGCCGGCTGGCCGATGTAGGGCGTGGTCTGCGCCACGCCGCCACAGACACCGGCTACCAGCGTAGCTACCGCTTCCACCAGCAGGATGTCGCGGGTGCGGTAGTCATCACCGGCTGCGCGCGCACTTTCAGAGACGTTGATGCCGCCGACCACCATCAGCAGGCCGAACGGCAGCAGCAGTGGCAGGTAGGTCATCGCCGTGGGCAGGCCATCGAGGAAGCCCAGCGTCGGCAGCGGCAGCACCACCTGCGGCGGCACCCACTCCGGCACGTGGAAGCCCGGCGCGCCCAGCCCGGCCAGGCCAAGGCCGTAATAAAGAACGGTGCCGAACACGAAGGCCAGCAGCACGCCGGGGCCACGCACCGGCAACTTGCCCTTGGCGATCAGCACATACAGCAGCAGGCCCAGCGTGGTGAAGCCGACCAGCGGCGAGCGCAGCGTTTCCAGCAGCGGCAGCAGGCCCATCAGCACCAGCGCGATGCCCGCGATGGAGCCGAGAAGCGCGGCGCGGGGCAGCGCTCGGGTGACCGCTTCGCCGAAGAACGACAGCACGAACTTGAGCACGCCCATGATGACCAACGCGGCCATGCCCAGCTGCCAGGTGGCGATGCCCGCTGCGTGCGGGTCCATGCCCTGCTGCTTGAAGGCGATGAAGGCCGGGCCGAGCACCAGCAAAGCCATGCCGATGCTGGTCGGTGCATCCAGGCCCAGCGGCATGGCGGTGACATCGTCGCGGCCGGTGCGCGCGGCCAGCCGGCGCGCCATCAGGGTGTACAGCAGGTTGCCGACCAGCACGCCGAAGGCGGTGCCGGGGAACATGCGGCCGAACACTACGTCGGCGGGAAACTGGAAGATCCCCACCAGGGCCATGGCAATGAAGCCGAGGATGGAGAGGTTGTCGACGACCAGGCCGAAGAAGCCGTTGAAGTCGCCGGCGACGAACCAGCGACGCGGTGCGGCGGAAGCGGGAGCGGACATGGAAGGGGCGGTGGGGGTGGGGACCGCCGATGGTAGGCCCAGCGGGGCCGGTGCGCCAATTCCGTCGTGGAATGATGGGTTCCAGCCAACGGCGGAGCCCCTCGTGGCTGGGTCTCTCACGGCGAACTCCGGGCTGGGCCGGGGCGGGTGGGCGTCGCGGGGGACGCCGTAAACCCGTCCATAGGGGCTTGGCCGCGGCATCCATGCCGCGGACACCCTCGCGCCATCTACCCGCCCGGCCTCTGACAGTTTCCCGCGCGTGCCAGCCACGGAAGAGAATCAAAAGATCAAAAGATCAAAAGCGGGTCGCTTCGCTCTGAGCCGAGCATGGCTCGGCCCTACAGAAGATCATTTCGATCATTCTTCCGTTATCCACGCATGCCGTGGATCTACCGTGTCGACCAAGGTCGACACCTACCGAGAGCAGCGGAAAACTGTCGAAGGCGGGGTGGGTCCGGTTGCGGGGGCGTGAGCGCCATGGGCCCGAGGCATGCCTCGGGCGGGTTGGGCAGGACGCCCAACCCCGGTCTTGCCGTGTGCGCAGGACAGCGCACACGAGCAAGGCGCGACCGAGCCTACAGGGACGTATTTACGGCGTCCCCCGCAACCGGACCCACCCCGCCATCCCTCAGCAAAACAGCTTCTGCTCTGGCTCTGGCTCGTAGCGGGTGCAGGGCGCAGCCCTGCATCGACCAACCCCCTACTTTTTCAGGAAGTTGTCCACCAGCAGATGCTTCACGTCGTCGAAGCGACCGTTCAACACGGCCTTGGCGGCGTACAGCGCCGTACCGGCCACCTGCTTCGCCTCGATCTGCGGCGGCATCACCAGCTCGGCGCGACTGGTATGCACGTCCAGCAGCGCCGGACCGCGCTGGGACAGGAAGTCCTGCACTGCTTCCTCCAGGTCCTCGCTGCGGGTGACCGTGCGGCCGTGGAAGCCGATCACCTCGGCCAGGCGACCGAAGTCCGGGTTCTTCAGGTCGGTGTAGTTGTCCAGCAGGCCTTCCACCTTCTGCTCCAGCTCGACGAAATTCAGCGAGCCGTTGTTGAACACCACCACCTTGATCGGCAGGTTTTCCTGCACCGCGGTCAGCAGGTCACCCAACAGCATCGCCAGGCCACCATCGCCGGACAGCGAAATCACCTGCCGGCCAGGAAACGCCTTCTGCAACCCCAGCGCCTGCGGCATCGCGTTGGCCATGGTCCCGTGCAACAGGCTGGTCAGCGTGCGGCGGCGGCCATTCACCCGGATATGCCGCAGCACCCATACCATCGGAGAACCCCCGTCTGCGGTGAACAGCGCATCGTCGCTGGCGTGCTTTGACAGCAGCGCGGTCAGGTGCTGCGGATGGATCAGTTCGCCTTCGCCCGGTTGTTCTTCCTGTTCGCGCTTCTTCAGCGCCTTGTCGCGACGTTCGATGCACTCGTCCAGGAAACTGCTGTCCTCGCGCGGCGGCAGCATCGGCAGCAAGGCATCCAGCGTCGGGGCAATATCACCGACCACGCCCAGGTTCACCGGGTGGCGGCGGCCGAGGTGGCTGCCATCGCGGTCGACCTGGATGATCGTGGCCTTGTCCGGGTAGAACTGGCCCCAGGCGAAATCGGCGCCGAGCAGCAGCAGCGTGTCGCACTCCATCAGCGTGTGGAAGCCGGACTCGATGCCGAAGATGCCGGTCATGCCCATGTTGTACGGGTTGTCCGGCTCGACGAAGTCCTTCGCGCGCGACGTGTGCGCGATCGGTGCCTGCAGGCGCCGGGCCAGTTCGAGCAACTGCGCGTGCGCGCCCTGGCAACCAGCGCCGGCATAGACGCCGATGCGCTTGCCCTGCCCCAGCAGCTCGGCGATGCGCTGCAGTTCCGCATCGGAAGGGCGCAGCACTGGCTGGGTGTAGTGCACCGAGAACGGCACATCGTGCTTCACTTCGGCCTGGCTGATATCGGCCGGCAGGATCACCACCGCCACGCCGCGGCGGCTGATCGCCGCCTGGCAGGCCAGCGTGACCACGCGACGGGCCTGTTCGGCGCTGTGCACCTGCTCGCAGAACACCGAGCAACTGGCGTACACCGCCTTGAAGTCCACTTCCTGCGGGAATTCCATGCCCAGCTCGCTGGTCACCACCTGGCTGGCGATCAGCACCATCGGCGCGCGGTTACGGTTGCTCTCGAACACGCCGTTGATGAAATGCAGGCTGCCGGGGCCGCAGGAGCCAGCGCAGGCGGTCAGTGCGCCACTCACCAGCGAATCCGCGCCAGCAGCAAAGGCTGCCACTTCTTCATGCCGCACGTGCACCCAGGCGATCTCGCTGCCATGCATCGCATCGGTCACATGGTTGAGCGTATCGCCCACGATGCCGTAGCAACGGCGGACACCGGCCTGCTGCAGGGCGTCCACCACGATTTCGGCCACGCGCTTGCTCATCGGATACATCCTCGAACGGGGGAACGTCCGAGGCTAGACCCGGTGAAGTGATGCCCCCGTGGGCAAGGCGCGCATCGCCTCGATGCGCAAACTTCAGACGGATGTCTCGTCAATCGTTGACGTTGATCCAGCCCACCACCGCGCCCTGCTTCGGGTTGCGGTAGCGCAGCTTCATCCAGCCATCGTGTTCATCCAGCATTTCCACACGATCGCCTTGCACCAGATAACGCTTGGTACTGGATGCACCGGGCCGGTCGAACAGGAACAGGCGCGCCGCCAGCACAGAGGCCTGCTGGCCACGCAGCGGTCCGTCGGGCGGTGCGCCCAGACCATCGGCAATGGCCGTCTCAAGCACGTTTCCGGCGGCATCATAGGTGCGCCAGACTGCCAACGGCCCCTGCTCGTCGGTCTGCACCCAATGCAACGCGGCGTTCAGCGTGTCGCCCAGCATCAACACGCTCTCGGAGCGGTACAGATAGAGCTGCGTACCTGCAAACCGGTACTGATCGGTGTACCACATCGGGCCACTGCGGCAGCTGCTGGTCAGGGTGCGGCTCGAACGATCGACAGTCAGCCCCATCAAGTCACCGCAACTGTCCTTGCCGTGGGTGTCGGCCTGCAGCGCGCGGAAGCCGGCACTGGCCGGATCGAAGCGGTACACCGTCACCGCTTCGTTGACCATGCCCACCGATGCACGTGCAATCAGTTCCGGGTAGCCATCGAAATCGACATCCTCCAGACCCCATCGCGAATTGCCGTCGGCATCCGCCGCGCCTTCCAGCGTCTGGCGCTTGCCCGACGGCGACAACTGCACGGCGACGCTGCTGTCCTGCTGTGGATCGGCGTGCGCCTGCACGTGAGCGGCGACCTGGAAGCGTAGCGTTTCGCCGTCGCCCTCATTGGCCTCCGCCGTCGGCAGCCACAGGCCTGCCAGCAGCAGGCCCAGCACGTAGTCCCTGTGTTTCATCGTCTATCCCTGCGGCGCCACGATGGCCCCTTCAGGTCAGAACGATACCTCGACCGGCTGCCGCGACCACAGCACCGATTGATGCTTGGTCTGCTGCTTCCACGCCAGGCGGATGGCTTCGATATCGGCGCGGCGTTGCGGGGTGTCCTCGTGAAGCACCACCAGCACCTTGGTGCGCAGGCGGTTGGGCGAGGCATCACCGCGGAACAGCCACTGGCCGTAGGCATCGAACACGGTCAGGCCATCCGGAAAGCGCGGGGTCACTTCCTTGTCCAGGAAGGTGCGCCACTGCGCCTCGCTGATGGTGTCGGCCTGCGGGCGGTTGCCGGCGCCTTGCTCTTCGCCTACGCCGAAGTACAGCTCGCTGCGCACCCAGCCGTGGCCGGCGGACGGGCGTGCAGCATCGCCCTTCAGTTCGGCGGTGGTGGCTGTGGCATAGGCGCTGGGCGCCTGCGAAGAGAGGCTGGCGCAGCCACTGGTGGCCAGCAGCACGGCGAAGACGAGGCCAAGGTGTTTCATCGGTACAGCTCCGGGGAAGGGGGGACAGGGCGAGCCGGCAGCGTACAGCGCCACTGGCCCGGCGTGCTGATGCCAACCGGGCATCAGCTCATGCCGGACCGGCAGGGACTTGCATCGGCACCGGCCATCACGCGAAGATAATATATCGCTTCATCCGGATGGATGTAAGTGAAACTATCTCCCCCTTCCCTGTCGTCGTTGTTGCTGGAGCCCCCATGTCCGTCCGCCTGCCCGCGTCGCCGCTCGGCCTCGCCATCGCCCTTGCGCTTTCCTCCGCCGCCGTCCCGGCCCTGGCCCAGGACGCCACCAACCTGGACACGGTGATCGTCACCGGCACCCGTGCCGCCGACCGCACCGTGCTCGAATCCACCTCGCCGGTAGACGTGCTCACCGCCGAGGACATCCGCAAGGCCGGCGTGGTCAACGGTGAACTGGGCAGCGCGCTGCAGGCGCTGCTGCCGTCGTTCAACTTCCCGCGCCAGTCCAACTCCGGTGGCGCCGACCACGTGCGCGCGGCACAGCTGCGCGGCCTGTCGCCGGACCAGGTGCTGGTGCTGGTCAACGGCAAGCGCCGCCACCACACCGCGCTGGTCAACACCGACAGCAAGATCGGCAAGGGCACCACCCCGGTTGATTTCAATTCGATCCCGGTCAGCGCGATCAAGCGCATCGAAGTGCTGCGCGACGGCGCCGGCGCACTCTACGGCTCGGATGCGGTGGCCGGTGTGATCAACGTGATCCTCGACAACGGCGGCGACGGTGGCGAGATCGAGGCCAGTTACGGTGCCAACCACACCGACCTGAACCCGATCGGGCGTACCCTTACCGACGGCCAGACCGGCAACATCAGCGCCAAGGTCGGCACCTCGCTGGGCGAGGACGGCGGCTTCCTGCGCGTCGGCCTGGAGTACAAGCACCGCAACGGCACCAACCGCGCCGGCTTCGACCAGATTCCCCCGTGGGACCAGACCCCGGGCAACCTGGCGCTGCAGGGCAAGCGCAACTATGTGCTGGGCGATGGCAAGAGCAAGGACATCAACCTGTGGCTGAACACCGATATCCCGGTGGGCCAGACCTCGACGTTCTACGCGTTCGGCACCTTCAACCAGCGCGATACCGAAGGCGCAAACTACTTCCGCTACCCCGATGGCGATGCCAACTGGAAGCAGGTCTATCCGAACGGCTACCGGCCGATCTCCGAGGGCGAGAACCGCGACGTGCAGGCCGTGGCCGGCGTGCGTGGGCAGTGGGGCGAATGGAGCTACGACGGCAGCCTGGATTACGGCCAGAACGACTTCACCTACCGCCTGCGTGATTCGCTCAACGCGTCGCTTGGCCCGACCAGCCCGACCCGCTTCAAGACCGCCGACTACGAGTACGCGCAGACCGTGGGCAACCTCGACCTGAGCCGCGTGTACACCCAGAGCGAAAGCATCAGCCACACCCTGGGCCTGGGCGTGGAAGCGCACCATGAGCGCTACCAGACCCGTCCCGGCGACCCGGCCAGCTACGCCGCCGGCCCGTACACCGACCGCCCGACCGGTTCGCAGGCCGGTGGTGGCCTGACCCCGCAGGATGCGGCGCGCCTTTCGCGCGATGTCGCCAGCGCCTACGCCAGCCTGTCCAGCCAGTTCGGTGAGAAGTTCTCCACCGATCTGGCCGCCCGCTACGAGCACAACGACGATTTCGGTGGCGAACTGACCGGCAAGCTCGGCCTGCGCTACGAATTCACCCCGGCGTTCGCGTTGCGTGGCGCCATCTCCAACAACTTCCGCGCGCCGTCGCTGGCGCAGATCGGCTACGAGTCCACCTCCACCGGCTACAACGCTGGCGGCCAGCTGGTGCAGGGCCGCCTGCTGTCGGTCAACAATCCAATCGCGCGTGGCCTGGGTGCGCAGAATCTGAAGCCGGAGAAATCGCTGAACACCTCGCTGGGCTTCACCAGCCGCATCGGCGAGCATTTCGACCTGTCACTGGACTTCTTCCAGATCGACATCGACGATCGCATCGCGCTGTCGGAGAGCATCACTGGCGATGCACTGACCGATTACGTGGCGGCCAACTACGGCGTCAGCGGCCTGCAGAGCGCCAGCTTCTTCGTCAATGCCGCCGACACCCGTACCCGAGGCGCCGAGCTGGTAAGCAACTGGCGCCAGTCGCTGGGCGATGGCCAGCTGCTGTTGACCGGCACCTATGCGTATACCAAGACCACGCTGAAGAACGTGCTGGCCACGCCGGCACAGCTGCGTGCGCTGAATCCGGACTACGTGCTGTTTGGCATCGAAGAGACCAACACGCTCACCGATGCCACACCGCGTACGCGCGGCAGTTTCTCGGCGGCATGGAGCAACGACCACTGGTCGCTGAGCACCCGCGTGAACCGCTACGGCAGCGCCACCCGCGTGTTCAACTTCGGTGACGGCTACATCCCGCGCCAGACCTACCAGGCCGAATGGCAGCTGGATGCCGAAGTGGAGTACCGCATCACGCCGCAGTGGAGCGTGGCCATCGGCGGCCAGAACCTGACCGACAACTATCCGGATCGATCCAACAGCGATATCCACTACTTCGGCAACCTGCCGTACGACGTGCTGTCGCCGATCGGCAGCAACGGCGCCTACTACTACGGCCGCGTCCGCTATACGTTCTGATCGCTCTTGTTGGGTGCGGACCGTTGATCCGCACGACACGGTAGTGCCGGCCGCTGGCGGGCAACCGCAGGCTGCATCCATGAACCATGAAGTTGCCGGCCAGCGGCCAGCACTACCCTGATTCGTAGCCTGCCCTCGACCCCACGTACACGCGCACGCTGGCAAGCTGCGCGTCATGGCTGAACCGCTCCCCCTGCGCCCGCCACCGCCATTGCTGGACGACGCGTGCGCGTTGTTCCTCGATGTCGATGGCACCCTGATCGAATTCGCTGCACGCCCGGACGCCGTGCAGCTGCTGCCGGATGTGCGTGAAGCCATCGGCCGCATCAGCGACCGCCTGGAAGGTGCCGTGGCACTGGTCAGTGGTCGCCCGCTTGAACAGCTGGATCAACTGTTCGCGCCTTTGAAGCTGCCCGCCGCCGGCCTGCATGGCCACGAACTGCGTGGCGAGGACGGTCGTGTGCTGCGCGACGAACACGACGACGATACCGCCGAGTGGCTGCACGCACTGCACCAGCAGGCGATGCGCTTTGCCCACGGGTATCCCGGCGTACTGGTGGAAGACAAGGGCGTCGGCCTGGCCCTGCACTGGCGCGGCGCGCCGCACGCCGCCAGCGATGTCCGCGCCTTCGCCGACCGCCACGTGCGCGGCCGTGCCAGCTACCGCCTGCAACCTGGCGACCATGTCGTCGAGTTCGTGCCCGTCGGCACCGACAAGGGCCGTGCCGTGCGCCGGATGATGCAGTACCTGCCCTTCCGTGGCCGCCTGCCGGTGTTCCTCGGTGACGACCTCACCGACGAATTCGGCTTCGACGCCGCCAACGGCCAGCATGGTTGGAGCGTGCTGGTGGGCGAACGTGAACCCAGCAAGGCGGTGTTCGCGCTGCCCGACATACGCAGCGTGCACGCCTGGCTGCGTGAGAATGCCTATTGACCCGGCCACCCCACGGCCGCAACCGAGATGTACCGCGTGATGACCCAACCCGATCTTGATCTGGGCGTGGTCGGCAACGGCAGCTTCGGCGCCCTGGTCGACAAACGTGCCCGCGTTGTCTGGAGCTGCCTGCCCACCTTCGACGGCGACCCCACCTTCTGTGCCCTGCTCGGCCCCAACCAGCAGACCGGTGGCGACTTCGCCATCGAGCTGGAGGACTTCGCGAGCAGCGAGCAGGAATATCTGACCAACACCGCGATCCTTCGCACCGTCCTGCGCGACGCGCATGGTGGTGAACTGGAAATCCTCGATTTCGCCCCCCGCTGGCGCCAGAATGACCGTTTCTACCGCCCGGTCAGCCTGATCCGCCAGGTGCGTCCGCTGGCCGGCAGCCCCCGCATCACCGTACGCGCACGCCCGCTGGCGGACTGGGGCGCACGCGTGCCCGAGTCCACCTGGGGCAGCAACCACGTGCGCTGGATCCTGCCGGAGCATGTGCTGCGGCTGACCACCGACGTGCCAGTGCGCTTCGTACGCGACGGCCTGCCATTCGTACTCAACCATCCCGTCCACCTGATCCTGGGCGTGGATGAATCCCTCAACCGCTCGATCAGCGGCTACGTGCAGGAAGCCTTCCAGCGTACCCGCGACTACTGGCGCGAATGGGTGCGCTACCTGTCCATTCCGCTGGAATGGCAGGACGCGGTGATCCGCAGTGCGATCACCCTGAAGCTGTGCCAGTACGAGGACAGCGGCGCGATCATCGCGGCGATGACCACCTCCATTCCGGAAGCCCCCGGCAGCGTGCGCAACTGGGACTACCGTTACTGCTGGCTGCGTGATGCCGCGTTCGTGGTGCGTGCGCTGAACCGCCTCGGCGCGACGCGCACGATGGAACAGTTCCTCGGCTACATCTTCAACCTGGCCACCACCGACGGCACGTTGCAGCCGCTTTATGGCATCGGCTTCGAGGCCAAGCTGGACGAGGATGAGGTTCCCAGCCTGTCCGGCTACCGTGGCATGGGCCCGGTACGGCGCGGCAATCTGGCCTGGGTGCAGCGCCAGCACGATGTCTACGGCAGCGTGGTGCTGGCTTCCACCCAGCTGTTCTTCGACCGGCGCCTGCAGGACCCGGGCGATGCGCACACCTTCGCCCGCCTGGAACCGCTGGGCGAACAGGCATTTGCCCTGCACGACGTACCCGATGCCGGCCTTTGGGAGTTCCGCGGCCGCACTGAAGTGCACACTTACACCAGCGCGATGTGCTGGGCGGCGTGCGACCGCCTGTGCAAGATCGCCGTGCGGCTGAAGCGTGATGACCGCGCACGCTACTGGCGCGAGCGCGCCGACACCATCCACGCCCGCATCATGGCCGAATCCTGGAGCGAGGAGCTGGGCCACTTCACCGATACCTTCGGCGGCCATCGGCTGGATGCCTCGTTGCTGCTGCTGGCCGACATCGGTTTCATCGACGCGATGGATGCACGCTTCATTGCCACCGTCGATGCCATAGGGCGCGACCTCAAGCATGGCAATTCGCTTTACCGCTATGTCGCACCGGATGACTTCGGCGAGCCTGAAACCAGCTTCACCATCTGCACCTTCTGGTACATCGATGCGCTGGCGGCAATCGGGCGCATGGACGAAGCGCGCGAGATGTTCGAGCTGCTGCTGAAGCAGCGTAACCACCTGGGCCTGCTGTCGGAGGATCTGGCCTTCGACAGTGGCGAAGCCTGGGGCAACTTCCCGCAGACCTATTCGCACGTTGGCCTGATCACAGCCGCGATGCGCCTGTCGCGGTCCTGGCAGGAGGCATCGTGAGTCGTCTGGTGGTGGTTTCAAACCGCGTGGCCGTGCCGGGCGAGAACCGCGCCGGCGGCCTGGCGGTGGGCCTGCTGGCCGCGCTGAAGGAACGCGGTGGCATGTGGTTCGGCTGGAGTGGCAAGAGCGTGCGCGACGGCAGCGGCACGCTGCACACACAGAAAGACGGTGACATTGAATTCGTCACCCTCGACCTGAGCAAGCGCGAGGTGGACGGCTACTACAACGGCTTCGCCAACCGCACCTTGTGGCCGCTGCTGCACTTCCGCCTGGATCTGGTCGACTACGACCGTGGCACGCGCGAGACCTACCACAAGGTCAACGCGCTGTTCGCTGACAAGCTGGCGCCACTGTTGCGCGAGGACGACATCGTCTGGATCCACGATTACCACCTGATCCCGCTCGGCGCACTGCTGCGCGAGCGTGGCATCGGCTGCCGCATCGGCTTCTTCCTGCATATCCCGATGCCGTCGGCCGACCTGCTGCAGGCGATGCCCGACCACCTGCGGCTGTTCTCCGCGCTGTATGCCTACGATCTGGTCGGCTTCCAGACCCAACGCGACGCCGATCGCTTCCAGACTTACCTGCGCCTGTTCGGTGGCGGTCGCGTACTCGACAACGGCGAGCTGGAAGCACCGGGCGGGCGCCGCTTCCGTGCCGCTGCCTTCCCGATCGGCATCGACACCG
Organism: Stenotrophomonas veracruzanensis; assembly: GCF_032911525.1. NCBI lineage: Bacteria > Pseudomonadati > Pseudomonadota > Gammaproteobacteria > Lysobacterales > Lysobacteraceae > Stenotrophomonas > Stenotrophomonas veracruzanensis. The sequence continues at coordinate 51,671 of NZ_JAWJTI010000014.1, read as the reverse complement.
AGCTGATCGCACGCCAGGCCGGCACCGCCGCGACTAAGGCTGCGGTGAAGAACCTGCGCAACAGCCTGCGTGACCGCCAGCTGGCGATCGGCGTCGACCGCCTGGATTATTCTAAGGGCCTGCCCGAGCGCTTCCTCGGCTTCGAACGGTATCTTGAGCGCCATCCCGACCAGCGCGGCTCGCTGACCTACCTGCAGATCGCCCCGGTCTCGCGCGGCGATGTCACCGAGTACCGGCAGCTGCGCAGCCAGCTGGAACAGATCGCCGGGCACATCAACGGTGGCCACGCCGAACCTGACTGGACACCGCTGCGCTACGTCAACCAGAACTTCACCCATGCCACCCTCACCGGCTTCTACCGGGCGGCGGCGGTCGGCCTGGTCACGCCGTTGCGCGATGGCATGAACCTGGTGGCCAAGGAATACGTCGCCTCGCAGGACCCGGAAGATCCCGGCGTGCTGGTGCTGTCGCTGCTGGCCGGCGCCGCCGACGAACTGAAGCAGGCACTGCTGGTGAACCCGCATGATCTGGACGGCGTGGCCGATGCCATCGCCACCGCAGCAACGATGTCGCTGCGCAAGCGCAAGGAACGCTGGCACGCGATGATGGATCACCTGCGGACCTATGACATCAACCACTGGCGCCGCAGCTACCTGGACGCGCTGGAGGGCTGAAGCACGCGTTCCTGTAGAGCCGAGCCATGCTCGACTGCTATTAGCAGGAGAAAAAGCAAGTCGAGCATGGCTCGACTCTACAGAAGACAGGCGATCAATCCAGGAACCGCGCGGCCTGCTCCGGTGCGGGCAGGTAACAGGCGTCGTGCCGCCCGAACCAGCGATAACGGTTGCGCGCCAGCGCGCGATACGCGGCATCTCTCCAGCCGCGCGGCACTGACCGAAGCACGCCGCTCAGGCGCCAGGCGCCGCCTAATCCCGCCAGCACACGCAGGATCGCATCGGTATCGGTCCAGGCGCCCTGCGCATCCAGCAACAGGAATGACATCGGGTCCTGCGGATCCAGCCCGTGCGTGCGCAGCATCGCACTGCCCTGCGCCCCCTGCATCGCCGCAAAGCGGTAGCGCCCCCTGCGGTCGAAACGCAGCAGGAAACGCACCCAGCGGTTGCATAGCGCGCATACGCCATCGAACACGATCACCGCATTGCCGGCCTCGACGCCAGCCTCAGTGCGGTTCGAGCCAGCCTTCATAGCGGATCAGGGCTCCCACCCAGGGCAGCGTCACATCGACCAGGAAAGTGTAACGCTCACCCTGCCAGGCTTCACGGCAACGCACGCCACCAAACCAGCGCCTCGGCAGCGGCAGCAGCCGGAAGGCCCAGACCCGACGGACCGACCAGTCGATGCCACCCTCGTGCGCCTGCAGATCAAATTCGAAGCGCACCGCGCCCAACTGCTCGCGCAGGTATCCCTCGTGGCCCCACAGCCGCGACGCCATCGGCCAGCGGCCAAAACGCCGCGCCCATTGCTCGCCCTGCCCGCGTGTATTGAACGCCACCTCGGTCGGCAGCGCATCGCCGTCCTTCGGCAGCCGCGCCAACGCGGCCAGCACGGGTACCAGCCAGTGCGGCCCACGCTTGATCCGTGCCTGCCCTGCGTAGCGGCACGGCAGTGGTGCGGCATGCAGCGCCTGCACCGGCGCCGCCAGGCTGGCGAAGGCCGGCCCCAGCACGCGCGCGAACAGCGGCAGGGTCAGGGCGCGATCCAGGCCAGCGTCGCCATGCGCCCGGTGCGACGGTCGCGCCGGTGCGAATACAGGTCCGGATCGGCCATGGTCGACACCGTACCGCCATGCACCTGCGCCGGGTCCATGCCCGCCGCCTGCAGGCGCTGCCGTGCCAGGGCGAACAGGTCCACCTTCCAGTGGCCCGGCCGGGTCGCCACGAAGGCCGCCTCGGCAGCCGGATCGTGCCCGACGAAGGCGTGGTAGACCTCCTCGCCGATCTCGTAGTCAGCCGGCCCGGCGGCGGGGCCCAGCCAGGCCCGCAGCTGCGCCGTTGGGGTCTGCATGGCGGCCACGGTGGCCTCCAGCATGCCGTCGGCCAGCCCGCGCCAACCGGCATGGGCGGCGCCCACCTCGCTGCCATCGACAGCGGCGAACACCACCGGCAGGCAGTCCGCGGTCAGGATCGCCAGCACCACGCCCGGCACCGAGGTCACCGCGGCATCGGCCACCGGCTCGCTCGCTCCTTCCACAGGTGGTGCGTTGAAGCGCAGCACCGTACTGCTGTGCACCTGGCGCAGCCAGTGCGGTGCTGACGGCAGCGCCAGCCCCTGCTGCAGCAGCTGGCGGTTGTGCTCGACGTTGGCCGGGGTGTCACCATCGGCCGCGTGCCGGTTGCCCAGGTTGAACTGCGCGAACGGTGCCGGCGAAATGCCCGCGCCGTGCCGACGCGTGGTCAGCGCATGGATGCCCGGAGGCGCCGGCCAGTCCGCCTGCAGCACCGGCAGCGCGGCCGCCATCACCAGCGATCCCGCTCGCGCGCAGCGAACGCTTCGCTGTCTTCGCGCAGCACCTTCATCAGGTGCAGCATGTCGTCCGGCACCGGCGCAGTGTTGCGCACCGGCTCACCGGTGATCGGATGGGTGAACTCAAGCGTCTCGGCATGCAGGGCCTGGCGCTTGAAGCCACGCAGCGCGGCCACGAGCTCGTCGCTGGCGCCCTTGGGCAGCTTCAGTGCACCGCCGTACAGCGGGTCGCCGATGATCGGATGGCGCACGTGCGCCATATGCACGCGGATCTGGTGGGTACGGCCGGTCTCCAGGCGGCACTCCAGCGCGGTGTGCGCACGGAAGCGCTCGCGCAGGCGGTAGTGGGTGATCGCTTCCTTGCCGTCTTCGCGCACCGCCATCTTCAGGCGGTCACGCGGGTGGCGGTCGATCGGGGCATCGGCGGTACCGCCGGCCACCAGCGCACCCATCACGATGGCCAGGTACTGGCGATGCACGTCGCGTGCGGCCAGCTGCTCGACCAGCGCGGTCTGCGCTTCCAGGGTCTTGGCCACCACCATTACGCCGCTGGTGTCCTTGTCCAGGCGGTGCACGATGCCGGCGCGCGGCAGCACCGCCACCGACGGGTCGCGGAACAGCAGGGCGTTGACCAGGGTGCCGCTGTGGTTGCCGGCCCCCGGGTGCACCACCAGGCCCACCGGCTTGTTGATCACCAGCAGGTGCTCGTCCTCGAACAGCACGTCCAGCGGGATGTCCTCCGGCTGGGCGTCGGTCTGGGTTTCGAGCACCACGTTGAGGGTCACGACCTCGCCGCCGCGCAGCGGATCGCGCGGGCGCACCTGGGCACCATCCAGCAGGACGTCGCCCGTCTTGATCCACTCGGTCAGGCGCGAACGCGAGTATTCGGGGAACAATTCGGCCACCACGGCGTCGAAACGACGGCCGGCGGCGGTGTCGGGGACGATGGCCTGGCGGGCCGATTCAGAGGGTTGTTCAGACATGGCAGGGGGGATTCTTTGAAATTTTGGGGTCCCGGCGGCCGGTTTCAGTCGCTGGACAGGACACTAGGCTATCATCGACCCTTCGTATTCCAGCCGCGTCCCGCCTCGACCTCATGATCCGACGCTCCGCCATGCTCTCCGCGCCCGTCCGCCTCACCGCCCTGCTGCTGGTGCTGGTCATCGCCGCCACTGGCTGCCACCGTGGTGCCAAGAAGGGCGATCGCCCCGATGAAGGGACGCCGGTCGAACAGTTGTACGAGAAGAGCCACAAGCTGATGCAGGGTGGCAACTGGAGCGGGGCTGAATCCAGCTTCCGCCGCCTGGTGGCCCAGTATCCGTACGGCCCGTACACCGAACAGGCGATGATCGAAACCGCCTACGCACAGTACAAGGCCGGCAAGCACGATGACGCGGTGTCCAGCATCGACCGCTTCATCCGTACCTACCCGACCCACCGCAACATCGCGTACATGTACTACCTGCGCGGCCTGGCCAACTCCAATCGCAGTACGGTTTTCCTGCGCCGCGTATGGTCGCTGGATGCAAGCCGCCGCGACCTGTCCACGCCGCACCAGGCGTATTCGGACTTCAACATCGTGGTGGAGCGCTACCCGAACAGCCGCTATGCCGCCGATGCGCGCCAGCGCATGCTGGAGCTGCGTGACGTGTTCGCCCAGCACGAGCTGGACAACGCCCTGTACTACATGCGCCGCGGCGCCTGGGTCTCGGCCGTGGGTCGCGCCAACTACCTGCTGGAAACCTACCCGCAGAGCGCCTTCCAGTACGACGCCGTAGCTGTGCTGGCCGATTCCTACACCCACCTGGGCAACAAGACCCTGGCCGACGACGCCCGCCGCGTCCTGCAGCTGAACCAGCCGGACCACCCGTGGCTGGAAGGCAAGTGGCCGAAGTACCCGTGGATGATCCGCAAGCTGAACCCGTTCGCCGGCGAGAAGTCCGCCAGCACCGGCCAGCGCAACGCGCGACTGGAAAAGAAGTAAGAAAAGGGCCCCGCAAGGGGCCCTTCCCTTTTGTAGAGTCGAGCCATGCTCGACTGCTCTTCGCAAGACGCACCACGCACGACGCTCCTTCATCGGCGGCATCCCGCATCCCGTCTAGGAATTCTACGAATCCCCGGCGGATGCGACGCCGGTCGCAGCCTGCTCTGGCGAGGCCCTCCACACTGCGGCGCAATGGCCATCCCGGCCGTGAAGGAGCGCCCCATGACCCCACCGCCCCGCCGTATCCGCCCCCTGGCCTGCCTCCTCGCCACCACCCTGCTGACGCTGTCCTCCGGCCCCTTGGCTGCCGCACCGGATGCACCGGGCGATCTGCTGTCCGCGGCCCCCTATCGCGCGTCATGGGTACCGTCCAAGGCCGCGCAGGCCTACAAGCTGCACTACCGCACCCCGGACCATCGCGGCCGGCTGGCCGAAGGCACCGGCCTGCTGTACCTGCCCGCCGGCGCGGCTCCTGCAGGTGGCTGGCCGGTGGTGTCGTGGGCACATGGCACCCAGGGCATCGCGGACCGCTGTGCGCCTTCAGTGTCCGGCCCCTACCAACCCGAACGCGACGGACGCTTCCTCGATCAGTTCCTGGCACAGGGCTATGCGGTGGTGGCCGCAGACTACCAGGGCCTCGGCAATCCAGGTGACCATGCCTATCTGCATGTGCGCACTGCCGCGCGCAACGCCATCGACCTTATCAAAGCCAGCCGCCAGTACCTGGGCACCGCAACGCTGTCGCCGCGGTGGGTCTCGGTCGGCCATTCGCAGGGCGGCGCCGCCGCGCTCACGGCAGGCCACATCGCCCCCACCTATGGCGGGCCGGCGTTGCACTACCGCGGCAGCTTCACCACTGGTACGCCCACCGCGGTCGAGCTGACCGCGCTGGTGATGAAACCGGACAACCGCACCGCCAATCCTGGCGCGCTCAATGCGTATCACGCGTATCTGCTCGATGGCCTGCTGCAGGTCGCGCCGCAGATCGACCGCGTCCTCAGCGACACCGGCCGCGCCCGCGTGGCAGTGGCACGCGAGCAGTGCCTGGGCGAACTGGCCGCCACGCTGGACGGTACGAATACCGGCAGCATGTTCACTGCACCGCTGACCAGCGTGCCGGGCATCTGGGCGGTGTTGTACGACTATCTCGGCATACCGCGCCGCGGTTTCAGCCAACCGCTGATGCTGGGCCACGGCAGCGAGGACCGCGACGTGCCCTATCTGACCACCCTGCTGTATGCCGCAGGCCTGGCCCTGCGTGGTGAGCCGGTCGCGTTCCGACGCTACCCGGTCGACCACCGCGGCACGCTGGACGCGGCCGCTGCGGATGGCCTGGCGTTCGTGCGCGCACGGCTGGGGGATGCGCACTTCAATGAAGCGGCCGAGACCGCCCATCTGGAACAGGTACTGGACGAGTCCCCGTAAATCCAAGCCATGCGTGGACAGCCCGAAATGTAGAGTCGAGCCACGCTCGACTGTCTCTGAGCCGAGCATGGCTCGGCTCTACAACAGATCCACGCCCACGCGTGGAGGGCCCGGTAGCGGCGGGCCAAGGCCCACCGCCCGCTGCCTCAGCCCTTGTAGCCGTTGCTGATCGGGTAACGACGCTCACGGCCGAACGCCCGGCGCGAGACCTTCGGCCCCGGCGCGGCCTGATGCCGCTTCCACTCGCTGATGCGCACCAGGCGCAGCACGCGGTCGACTACGGCCGCGTCGTAACCGGCGGCCACGATCTCCGTGCGCGACTGCTCCTGGTCGATGTAGCGGTACAGGATGCCGTCCAGCACGTCATAGGCCGGCAGCGAATCCTGGTCCAGCTGGTTCTCGCGCAGCTCGGCCGACGGCGGACGGCTGATCACCGCTGGCGGGATCACCGGCGCGCCACCCACGGTGTTGCGCCACTTGGACAGCCCGAACACCTCGGTCTTGTACAGGTCCTTCAGCGGCGCGTAGCCACCACACATGTCGCCGTAGATCGTGGCGTAGCCGACCGCGTACTCGCTCTTGTTGCCGGTGGTCAGCAGCAGGCCGCCGAACTTGTTGGCCAGCGCCATCAGGATCACGCCACGACTGCGTGACTGCAGGTTTTCCTCGGTCACGTCCGGGGTCGTGCCTTCAAACATCGGCGCCAGTGATTCCATCAGGCCCTTGAAGGCCGGTTCGATCGACACCGCCTCCAGCTTCACGCCCAGTGCCTGGCACTGTTCCGCGGCCAGATCATTGGACAGGCCGGCGGTGTAGCGCGACGGCAGGCGCACCGCCGTGACGTTATCGGCGCCCATCGCGTCCACGGCCATGGCCAGCACGATCGCCGAGTCGATGCCGCCGGACAGGCCCAGCCACACCTTCTTGAAGCCGTTCTTGCGGCAGTAGTCCTGGATGCCACGGGTCACCGCGCGCCAGGCCAGCGCGTCCATGCTCTCGTCGCCGTCGTCCATCCACACGTGCGGCATGAAGCGGCGGGTTTCACCGTCGTACTCCACCACCAGCCATTGGTCGACGAAGGCGGCGGCGGCCGGGTGCACGGTACCGTCGCCATCGGCCACCACCGAGGCGCCGTCGAACACCAGCGCGTCCTGGCCACCGACCACGTTGAGGTAGGCAATCGCTGCCCCGCTCTCACGGGTGCGCGCCGCCAACACGGCGTCGCGCTGGGCGTGCTTGCCACGCTCGTACGGCGAAGCATTCGGCACCACCACCAACTGCGCGCCAGCGCGCATGGTGTCGGCCATCGGCTCGGCAAACCACAGGTCCTCGCAGATCAGCAGGCCCACCGGGATGCCGTTGATCTCGAACACGCAGCTGCCGCCATCCGGATCGACATCGAAGTAGCGGCGCTCATCGAACACCGCGTAGTTGGGCAGCTCGCGCTTGCGGTAGGTCTGCTCCACCAGGCCGTCACGCAGCACGCTGGCGGCGTTGTAGACCACCGCGCCGGCGGCCTGCGGCCAGCCGACCACGGCGGTGATGCCACGGCAGGCGGCGGCGATACGACCGATCGCCTGCTCGCATTCGTACAGGAAGCCGGGACGCAGCAGCAGGTCTTCCGGCGGGTAGCCGCTCACCGCCAGCTCGGGGAACATCACCAGCTCGGCACCGTACTCGTCGCGCGCCTGGCCGATCATCTCGATGATGCGCTCGGTGTTGCCGGCGACATCGCCGACCGGGAAATCGAACTGCGCCATCGCGATGCGGATCGAAGCCATGGGAATCCAGCCTGTGGTTGCAATGCCGCCATTGTAGCGCTGCGCCATGCGCGCGCCGGACACGCTCCCTGCGTGGACAGCCCTGGCTCAGTAACTCCACGCCATGCGTGGATGGGGTTACCGGGATGGCCGGGCACCAGACGCAGAAAGGCCGCCCGGGGGCGGCCTTTCTGTTTCAGCAGCCGGCCAGCGGCCGGCTCTACAGCATCGTCTGCCGGAGGCAGTCGATCTTATTTCACCAGCTTGGCGATGGCAGCGCCCAGGTCGCCCGGCGAGCGCACGGTGACGACACCGGCCGCTTCCATGGCAGCGAACTTGCCTTCGGCAGTGCCCTTGCCGCCCGAGGCGATCGCACCGGCGTGGCCCATGCGCTTGCCGGCCGGAGCCGAAGCACCCGCGATGAAACCGACGACCGGCTTCTTCACGTGGTTCTTGATGTACTCGGCACCGGCTTCTTCAGCGTCGCCGCCGATTTCGCCAACCATGATGATGCCTTCGGTCTGCGGGTCTTCGTTGAACAGCTTCAGGCAGTCGACGAAGTTCAGGCCGTTGATCGGGTCACCACCGATGCCGATGCAGGTGGACTGGCCCAGGCCGACTTCGGTGGTCTGCTTGACCGCTTCATAGGTCAGGGTGCCCGAACGCGACACGATGCCGATCTTGCCCGGCTGGTGGATGTGGCCCGGCATGATGCCGATCTTGCACTCACCCGGGGTGATGACGCCCGGGCAGTTCGGCCCGATCAGCACGGTGTCCGGATGCGAACGGGTCAGCACGTTCTTGACGCGCAGCATGTCCAGCACCGGGATGCCTTCGGTGATGCAGACGATGACCTTGATGCCGGCAGCAGCGGCTTCCAGGATCGCGTCGGCCGCATACGGCGGCGGCACGTAGATGACCGAAGCATTGGCGCCGGTGCTCTGCACGGCGTCGGCAACGGTGTTGAAGACCGGCAGGTCGATATGGGTGGTGCCACCCTTGCCCGGGGTCACGCCGCCAACAACCTGGGTGCCGTACTCGATCATCTGAGTGGCGTGGAAGGTGCCCTGCTGGCCGGTGAAGCCCTGCACGATCACCTTGGTGTTCTTGTTAATCAAAACAGACATGGGAATTCCTTGGTGTCGGATCAGGCAGCGTTCTTGACAGCTTCAACGATCTTCTTGGCGCCATCGTTGATGTTGTCAGCCGGGATGATGGCCATGCCGCTGTCACGCAGCAGCTGCTTGCCTTCTTCCACGTTGGTGCCTTCCAGGCGCACCACGACCGGAACCTTGACGCCTACTTCCTTCACGGCGGCGATGATGCCTTCGGCAATCATGTCGCAGCGGACGATGCCGCCGAAGATGTTGACGAAGATGCCTTCAACCTTGTCCGAGGACAGGATCAGCTTGAACGCTTCGATGACGCGCTGCTTGTTGGCACCGCCGCCCACGTCCAGGAAGTTCGCCGGCTCGCCGCCGTTGAGCTTGATGACGTCCATGGTGGCCATGGCCAGGCCGGCGCCGTTCACCATGCAGCCGATGTTGCCGTCCATGGTGACGTAGTTGATGTCCAGCTCCGAAGCGATCACTTCGGTCGGATCTTCCTGGGTCTTGTCGCGCATGGCGACCAGGGCCTTCTGGCGGAACGCGGCGTTGTCGTCGCTGTCGAACTTGCCGTCCAGCGCGTACAGGTTGCCGTCGTCCAGGATGGCCAGCGGGTTGATTTCAACCAGGGCCAGGTCCTTTTCGTTGAACAGGCGGTACAGATTCACCATGATGCTGGCGAACTGGCCGGCCTGCTTGGCGGTCAGGCCCAGCTTGAAGCCGAAATCACGGCCGTGGTAACCCTGCACGCCTTCGACGAAGTCGACGTTCAGCGAGTGGATCAGCTCCGGGGTTTCAGCGGCGACCTGCTCGATCTCCACGCCGCCTTCCGAAGAGGCGATGTAGGTGATGGTCTTGGTGCCACGGTCAACCAGCACCGACAGGTACAGTTCCTTGACGATCTCGCCGGCGGTGGTCACCAGCACCAGGTTGACCGGCAGTTCAACGCCAGCGGTCTGGTAGGTGGCCATCTTGGTGCCGAGCATCTTGGCCGCAGCGGCCTTCACGTCGTCGGTGGTCTTGCAGAACTTGACGCCGCCAGCCTTGCCGCGGCCGCCAGCGTGGATCTGCGCCTTGACCATCCAGGGGCCCTGGCCCAGGGAGTTGGCAGCGGCAACCGCTTCGTCCGGGGTCGCAGCGACCTTGCCGGCCGGGACCGGGATGCCGTACTCGGCAAGCAGTTGTTTTGACTGGTATTCGTGGAAATTCATGCGTCACCGTGGGAATAGGAACGACCGCACGCAATTCCTCAGGGCCCCGGCGGGGCGCCGGCATGGACCGCGGCGGGCCCACTATTGTGGCCGAGCCAGCGCCGGGGCGCAAAGAAGTCTGTACAAAACGCCACAGCCGGCCAGATTTCCACCGTCATTCAGGCAGTTGCGCCCGGGCCGCGGTTGGCCACCGGTATCCACAGCGGGCCAAATGCGCGATCCAGAGCGCTCCGGCGGCACCTGTCCGTGGGCCCTATACTGGTCAGCCAGGGTGTGTAGAGTCGAGGTTGCTCGACCGCTTCCACCGCAGGCCACATCGAAGCGACGAACCCGCCCGGCTTCAGGGGATGCCAGGCAGGCCCGCCGCAGATTCCAGACCCAGGCAGCCAGAAGGGGAGTTCCGGCGTGTCACCCAGTGCTTCATTGATCGACCGCATCGAATCGATCCCGCGGCGTGAGCTGTACTTCTTTGCGCTGTACCGGGTGCTGATCGCCGCGGTCATCGCCGGCCTGCTCTACAGCCCTTTGTCGGGCATGGTCGGCGAGGCCCATCACCCGCGCCTGGCCGATACCGTCGCGGCCATCTATCTCGTGCTTTCGCTGTTGGCCCTGGTGATTGGCCGCAACGAACGCTGGCTGCGCCCGATCGTGGTCAGCAGCGTGCTGGTGGACATCATCGCCGCCACCCTGCTGGCACACGCCCTGCCCGGCGCCAGCGCCGGTATCTCGATGTCGCTGCTGTTCAACATCGCCGCTGCCGCCACCCTGCTGCCGTTGACCTGGGGCCTGGGCCTGGCGGTCGCTGCCAGCCTGGCCACCGGTACCGAATACCTCTGGAAGGTGCTCGAAGGCGGCGACCCCACCCGCACCCTGGCCGAGCTGGCCATGTTCGCCACCAGCTACCTGGCACTGGCCTTCATCAGCTACCAGGTGGGCAGTCGCGCCCGTCGCAACCAGCAGCTGGCCAACCAGCGCGGCGACGAAGTGGCCAACCTGTTCCAGATCAACGAACTGATCATCCGCCGCATGCGCACCGGCGTGCTGGTGGTGGACGCCGACAACCGCATCACCCTGGCCAATGAAGCGGCCTCGATGCTGCTCGGCGACAACGACGGCATTGGCGAGACGGGACGCCTGGACCTGGCCAGCGCCGCGCCGGAACTGGCGCGCCGCCTGCAGCGCTGGCGCAACGGCTGGGCGCAGGACGAACTGCCGCTGCAGCTCAACCCCGACCAACCCGAAGTGCAGCCACGCTTTGCGCGCCTGCTGGCCGGCAGCGAGCTGGCCCTGGTGTTCCTGGACGACTCCAGCGTGGTCTCGCGCCGCGCCGAATCGCTCACCCTGTCAGCGATGGGCCGCTTCTCGGCCAGCCTCGCCCATGAGATCCGCAACCCGCTGGCGGCGATCAACTATGCCGTGCAGCTGCTCGAGGAAGGCACTGGCTTCAACGAAAGCGACCGCCGCCTGCTGCAGATCATCCGCCAGCAGTGCCAGCGCACCAACGGCATCGTCGAGAGCGTCCTTGGCCTCGCCCGCCGTGAGCGTGCCACGCCCGAGAACGTGGACCTGGTCGCCTTCGTGCGACGCTTCGTGCTGGAGTACAAGCAGGGCCAGACGCTGGAGACCGACAGCATCGAGCCGATCATCAGTGACACGGCGGTGATGGCGCAGGTCGACACTAAGCACCTCTACCAGGTGCTGACCGTGCTGGTGCACAACGCACTGAAATACGGCCGCGTCGGCCAGCAGCCGGCGCGCGTGCGCCTGCGCGTGGCGCAGCACGAGCGCAGCGCGGTGATCGACGTGATGGACCGTGGCCCCGGTATTCCCGAGACCGTGGCGGCGCAGTTGTTCCGCCCGTTCTTCACTACCTCCGAGCATGGCACGGGCCTGGGCCTGTATATCGCCCGCGAGTTGTGCCGCGCCAACCAGGCACGGCTCGACTACATCCCGGTGCCGGCTGGCGGCTCCTGCTTCCGTCTGGTGCTGCCCGGCCCGCACACGCTGTTGCCCACCTGATTCCAGATCTGTGCGTCAAACATTTGTCGCTTCCAGCCCCCTCGTTTATCTTTCACGCCCATGAATGAAACCCGCAGCGCCCTCGTCGTCGACGATGAACGCGACATCCGCGAACTGCTGGTACTGACCCTCGGCCGCATGGGGCTGCGCATCAGTACTGCCGCCAACCTGGCCGAAGCACGCGAGTTGCTCGCCAGCAATCCGTACGATCTCTGCATCACCGACATGCGGCTGCCGGACGGCAACGGCATCGAGCTGGTCAGCGAGATCGCCCAGCACTACCCGCGCACGCCGGTGGCGATGATCACCGCGTTCGGCAGCATGGACCTGGCGGTGGAAGCACTGAAGGCCGGCGCCTTCGACTTCGTCAGCAAGCCGGTGGACATCTCGGTGCTGCGCGGCCTGGTCAAGCATGCGCTGGAACTCAACAACACCGAACGTCCCGTGCCCGGCCCTGCTGCCGAACAAGGCGCACGCCTGCTGGGTGCTTCGCCGGCCATGGACGTGCTGCGCACCACCATCGGCAAGGTTGCGCGCAGCCAGGCACCGGTCTACATCCTCGGTGAATCGGGCGTGGGCAAGGAACTGGTCGCGCGCACCATCCATGCCCAGGGCGCACGTGCGGCCGGACCGTTCATACCGGTCAACTGCGGCGCCATTCCCGGCGAACTGATGGAGAGCGAGTTCTTCGGCCATCGCAAGGGCAGCTTCAGCGGCGCCCATGCCGACAAGCCCGGCCTGTTCCAGGCTGCGCACGGCGGCACCCTGTTCCTGGACGAAGTGGCCGAGCTGCCGTTGCAGATGCAGGTCAAGCTGCTGCGCGCGATCCAGGAAAAGTCGGTGCGCGCGGTCGGTGCGGCCAATGAGGAGCCGGTGGACGTACGCATCCTCTCGGCCACCCACAAGGACCTGGCCGAGCTGGTCGAGGATGGGCGCTTCCGCCACGACCTGTACTACCGCATCAACGTGATCGAACTGAGGGTGCCGCCGCTGCGCGAGCGCCGCCAGGACCTGCCGGAACTGGCCGCCGCGGTACTGGCACGCCTGGCCCGCAGCCACGGCCGTGCTACCCCGCTGCTGGCGCCTTCGGCGCTGGAGGCACTGGCGCAGTACGCCTTCCCCGGCAACGTGCGCGAACTGGAGAACATCCTGGAACGCGCGCTGGCCCTGGCCGAGGAAGACTGCATCGGCGCCGATGACCTGCGCCTGCCGCAACACGCGCCGCGTGCGCCGGGCAGTGCCGCGCCCGCCGAAGCCGTGGCCGACCTGCAGCCCGGCAGCGCCGCCCTGCCCTCGTACATCGAGCAGCTGGAGCGCAGCGCCATCCAGCGCGCGCTGGAAGAGAACCGCTGGAACAAGACCCGCACCGCTGCGCAGCTGGGGATTACCTTCCGCGCACTGCGCTACAAGCTGAAGAAGCTGGGGATGGAGTAAGCGGTCGGGACCGCGCCATCCACGCATGGCGTGGATCTACTGTAGAGCCGAGCCCACGCTCGGCTGCTCTTCGGTCCCTCAGCCGAGCATGGGCTCGGCTCTACCTCAATCCTTGGTAACGCGATTGATCTCGGCCAGGCTGGTCACACCCGCCGCCGCCTTCTTCAACGCCGACTGCCGCAGATCATTCACCCCGATCTGCTGCGCCGCCTCGGCAATCTGCAGTGCATTGCCACCGGCCAGCACGATCGTAGCGATCTCATCGGTCATCGGCATCACCTGGTAGAGACCGGTACGGCCCTTGTAGCCTTCGGTGCACTCATCGCACCCCACCGCCTCGTACAGCTCAATGCCTGCGTCCAGCTGCGCCTGGGTGAAGCCTTCGGCCAGCAGCGCATGCTCCGGCAGATTCGCCGGGCGCTTGCAGTTGCCGCACAGCCGGCGCGCCAGGCGCTGCGCGATCACCAGCGTCACCGAGCTGGTGATGTTGTACGGCGCGATGCCCATGTTCATCAGGCGCGCGATGGTCTGCGGCGCATCATTGGTATGCAGCGTGGACAGCACCATGTGGCCGGTCTGCGCCGCCTTGATCGCAATCTCGGCCGTCTCCAGGTCGCGGATTTCGCCGACCATGATGATGTCCGGATCCTGTCGCAGGAACGAGCGCAGTGCCGCGGCGAAGGTCATGCCGCGCTTGTTGTTCTGCTGTACCTGGTTGACGCCGGGCAGGCGGATTTCCACCGGGTCTTCGGCAGTGGAGATGTTGCGCGTCTCATCGTTGAGGATGCCCAGCGCCGTATACAGCGACACCGTCTTGCCCGAACCGGTGGGGCCGGTCACCAGCACCATGCCGTACGGCTTGTGGATGGCCTCCAGGAACAGCTTCTGCTGGTCCGGCTCGTAGCCCAGCTTGTCGATACCCAGCTTGGCCGCGCTGCCATCGAGGATACGCAGCACCACCTTCTCGCCGAACAGGGTCGGCAGCGTGCTGACGCGGAAGTCGATCTGCTTGGTCTTGGACAGGTTGAGCTTGATGCGACCGTCCTGCGGCACGCGCTTCTCGGCGATGTCCAGCTGCGCCATCACCTTCAGGCGCGCGGCAATGCGCTGGTTCAACTTCACCGGCGCGCGCGCCACCATCTTCAGCAAGCCGTCGATGCGCAGGCGCACGCGGTAATCGTCTTCGTAGGGTTCGAAGTGGATGTCCGATGCGCCCTTGCGGATCGCGTCGACCAGCACCTTGTTGACGAACTTCACCACCGGGGTGTCGTCACCCTTGGCGTCGATGCCGGAGTCGCCGCCGGCATTGTCCTCGTCACCCAACCCGACATCGAGGTTGGCCATACCCTCGTCATCGCCACCGAGCGCGTCGCCGATGGTGTCGTGGCTGGCGTGCCACTGCTCCAGCGTCCGGCGGATCTGGTCTTCATCAACCAGGATCGGCTCCACCACCAGATTGGTGTGGAACTTGATCTCGTCCAGCGCATGGGTCGGATTGCTGGTACCCACGAACAACTTGCCGCCGCGTTTGAACAGCGGCAGCACGTTGTGCTTGCGCAGCAGTTCCTCGCTGACCAGGCTCATCGCATTCTGGCTGGCGTCGAACGTGGACACGTCGAACAGCGGCATGCCGAACTCGACAGCGTTGGCGGCGGCGAGCTGCGAGGCGCTGACCAGCTTGTTCTGGGCGAACCAGGTGGGCAGCGGCTGGCGGGCGGCCGTGGCCTTGGCCATCGCGTCGCGGGCGGTGGCCTCGTCGAGGGCGCCGTCCTGGACCAGGCGGCGGGCCAGGCCGGTGATGCCGACGAGGTTGGCGGTGGTTACGGTATTCATCGAAAGCTCCTACTCCCTTCAGCAGGTTACCGCACACCTCGAGCTTGGAACACCTGCAATCGCATGCAACAGCCAGATCAAGCGGGACGGCAGGCCGCTGGAACGTGACGGGCTCTTCCTCTCGATAAACCACAAGCCCAAATGAGTGCCCCTTCCTTGCTGAACGCAGGGCTGAACTCGAGGATCACACCACCAGCATATGCAGTCGTCTCAACTCGCAGGACGCCTGCATCGTGGCACGTAATGCTCTGAATGTTGGATGTGGATGCGGATAATGTATCGACGTTGCTGCATGCCCTCGCATCAAGCGCAACTTGGCCTTCCAAATTCTCGGCAACAGCTGCCTTGTAGCGCGCCGCAGCGACAATTGCCTCTGCAACGCGCGCCCGAACGGTGTAATCCCGATAAGCAGAAAATGCCATCACCGCGAGTGCGCCGATGATCGCAATGACGATCACCATCTCGATGAGGGCGAAACCTCTATCAAGCCTTCCCATCGCTCCCCTCTGGGCAAACGGCCAAAGAAAGAAGGCCCCGCATTGCGGGGCCTTTGCTTTCTGACAACTCGCTATTAGCTGCCCGACGGCTTAGCGCCCTTGGTGCGGCAGCTGGCGGGAACGTGCTTAGCTTCACCCGCAGTGTAGGTGCAAGCCCAAGTAATCGGCGAGTCCAGGTCAGTCTGGGTCGGGGTCAGGACCAGAACCGGATCAGCCGTCGCGCCCGTCGCCTGAGTGGTGACGGTGATCACGCCATTTGCGATGCCAACCGACTTCACATTGGTGGTCGCCTTGCTGACATAACCCGCAGCTTCTTCGTTGGTTACCTTGGTCGCCAAGATACCCTGCGACTGAGCGGTCTCAGCAACTGCCAGCTTGGCAGCATCAGCCTGGACAATACCTTCCGACACCTTGGCGCGGATGGTGTAGTCCTGGTACGCCGGCAGCGCAATGGCGGCCAGGATGGCGATGATCGCAACGACGATCATCAGTTCGATCAGGGTGAAGCCCTTCTGGTTCTTCATGGTGGTACATCCCCAAGATAAGTGGTGGTTGATGTCGGGGGGGGTGCCGGCCGGCCAAATGACCGGATGAGCAGGCAGTCCGTCCCCGCGGGTGGATCAACGCAGGTTACGTGCCAATCTCCCATGGCAGCGTCTCCCCGATTTCCCCGCGCCAATGATGGCAGCAAATTCACGGATGGGAACCCCCCTGATACGAATCTGCGATGGACGCGGCAATGTGACGCGGTACGTCACCTTTCGTCTCGTCAGGTCGAAAACCCTGCGCGGCGTCACGCCAGCAGGCTCCCCGGAAGCCCCTGAACCGGCTACCATCGCCGGTCATGATGCCCGCCTGGGGATGGCGGGCCTTGGGGAGCCAACATGTCTGTCAGTCGCAGTGCGATCAAGAAAGAGCCCGTGGCCCGCGCGACCACGGAACTGCTGCCGTTTGTCTGGGAGGGGACCGACAAACGGGGCGTGAAGATGAAAGGCGAGCAGTTGGCAAAGAACGCCAATCTGCTGCGTGCGGAGCTACGTAAGCAGGGGATCAACCCCGGCCAGGTCAAAGCCAAGCCGAAGCCGCTGTTCGGCGCAGCGGGAAGTGCCGTCAAGCCGAAAGACATCGCCTTCTTCAGCCGGCAGATGGCCACGATGATGAAGTCCGGCGTCCCGATCGTTTCGTCACTGGAGATCATTGCCGGGGGCCACAAGAATCCCCGGATGAAGAAGCTGGTCGAGACGATCCGTACCGACATCGAAGGCGGCTCTTCGCTGCACGAGGCGATCAGCCGTCACCCGGTGCAGTTCGACGAGCTCTACCGCAACCTTGTACGTGCGGGTGAAGGCGCAGGTGTGCTCGAAACTGTGCTGGAAACCATTGCGACCTACAAAGAGAACATGGAAGCCCTGAAGGGCAAGATCAAAAAGGCCATGTTCTACCCGGCCATGATCGTCCTTGTGGCCTTTGTAGTGTCAGCCATCCTGCTGATGTTTGTGGTTCCGCAGTTTGAAGAGGTTTTCAAGAGCTTCGGCGCCGAGTTGCCTGCGTTTACTCAGATGATCGTGGCTGCCTCGCGATTCATGCTCTCCTGGTGGTGGTTGCTGCTGATTGTCCTTGTGGGCAGTTCTGTAGGCTTCTTCATGGCCTACAAGCGCTCTCCCAAGATGCAGCACACCTTTGACCGTTTGGTGCTCAAAGTGCCGGTCATAGGGCAGATCATGAACAACAGCGCGATTGCTCGTTTCGCCCGCACCACGGCGGTGACCTTCAAGGCCGGTGTGCCGCTGGTGGAGGCCCTGGGCATCGTGGCTGGCGCCACCGGCAACAAGGTCTACGAAGAAGGCGTGCTGCGGATGCGCGACGACGTGTCGGTCGGCTATCCGGTCAACATGGCCATGAAGCAGCTGAACCTGTTCCCGCACATGGTCATCCAGATGACCGGCATCGGCGAAGAGGCCGGCGCGCTGGATACCATGCTTTTCAAGGTGGCCGAGTATTATGAGCAGGAGGTCAACAATGCCGTGGACGCCTTGAGCAGCCTGCTGGAGCCGATGATCATGGTGTTCATTGGTACCATTGTCGGTGGCATCGTGATCGGCATGTACCTCCCCATCTTCAAACTCGGCGCCGTCGTCGGCTAAAGGTATCAATGGCATTTCTCGACCAGCACCCTGGCCTCGGCTATCCCGCCGCGGCCGCCCTGGGACTGCTGCTGGGCAGTTTCCTGAACGTCGTCATCCTGCGGCTGCCCAAGCGGCTGGAGTGGCAGTGGAAGCGCGATGCGCGCGAGGTCCTGGAGGAACCGGACTTCTATGAACCACCCCCACCGGGGATCGTGGTCGAGCCGTCGCACTGCCCGCACTGCAAGCACAAGCTGAGCTGGTACGAGAACATCCCGCTGTTCAGCTGGATCATCCAGGGTGGCAAATGCCGCCACTGCAAGGCGCCGATCTCGCTGCAGTACCCGCTGGTGGAGGCGCTGACCTCGGTGCTGGTGCTGGCCTGCGTCTGGCAGTTCGGCTTCGGCTGGCAGGGTTTCGGCGCCATCGTGCTGACCTGCTTCCTGATTGCCCTGTCCGGCATCGACCTGCGCACGCAGCTGCTACCCGACCAGCTCACCCTGCCGCTGATGTGGCTGGGGCTGATAGGCAGCATCGACAACCTGTACATGCCGGCCAAGCCTGCCCTAGTAGGCGCGGCGGTGGGCTACCTGTCGCTGTGGACGGTCTGGTGGCTGTTCAAGCAGCTGACCGGCAAGGAAGGCATGGGCCACGGCGACTTCAAGCTGCTGGCGGCGCTGGGTGCCTGGTGCGGCCTGAAGGGCATCCTGCCGATCATCCTGCTGTCGTCGGTGCTGGGCGCCATCATCGGCTCGATCTGGCTGTACAGCCGGGGCCGTGACCGCGCCACGCCCATCCCGTTCGGCCCCTACCTGGCCGTTGCCGGCTGGCTGTACTTCATGTGGGGTGCGCCGCTGGTGGAGCAGTACATGGTGATGAGCGGGCTGCGCTGAGGGGAGTCCCCATGAGCCGCTATGTGGTTGGCCTGACCGGTGGCATCGCCTCGGGCAAGAGTGAAGTAACCCGGCGCTTCGAGGCGCTGGGCATCGTGGTGGCCGACGCCGATCTGGCCGCCCGCGCCGTGGTGGCCGCCGGCAGCCCGGCGCTGGCCCGCATTGCCGAGCGTTTCGGCGCCGACATGCTGCTGGCCGATGGCGGCCTGGACCGGGCCCGCCTGCGCGCCCATGTGTTTGCCGACCCGGCCGAGCGGACGGCACTGGAAGCCATTACCCACCCGGCCATCCGCCTGCTGATGCAGCAGCAGTGCGAGCAGGCTGAGAGCCCCTATGCGATTGCGGCCATTCCGCTGCTGACCGAGGTGGGTGGACGGAAGGCCTACCCGTGGCTGGACCGGGTGCTGCTGGTGGATGCGCCGGAGGCCGTGCAGCACGCCCGGCTGATGCAGCGCGATGGCATTGATGCCGCACTGGCCGACCGGATGATTGCTGCGCAGGCCAGCCGCGCACAGCGGTTGGCGCTGGCCGACGACGTGGTGGTCAATGATGGGCAGCCGGAGGACCTGCAGGTGCAGATGGAACAGTTGCATGCGCGGTATCTGGGGTTGGCCAGGGGTTGAGGCCTGGTTGCCGGCCAGCGGCCGGCACTACCGAAGCGAATCCTCGCGTGGATCTGGGGATCTGCTGTAGAGCCGAGCCCATGCTCGGCTGCGACCATCAAGCCCAAGTGCGGCGCGGGCTTGCCAATGCGTGCGCGGGAACACGCGCGGGGCGCGGCAGCGATCACGGTGGTGTCGTGTTGGGCCAGTGATGCGATGCTCGCTTGCGGGGGATTCAGTGGCACAAGCGACACTAGGGCGCGATGCAAGGTCGGCAGGGTTCGTGCCGACCATGGTCGGCACCCACCAAAGCAGGTGCCCTTTACAAGGGCTCAGGTGCCCTTTACAAGGGCTTCGGCGAGAACGTCAGGGTGGCGATCACGCCACGCTCGCCACCGGGGCGCACGCTCACCTGCCAGCCGTACAGATCGCACAGGCGGCTGACGATCGACAGGCCGATACCGCCGCCCTGCGAGTGCCCGGCATGGGTGCCGCGGTACCCGCGCTGGAACAGCTTGGCTGCATCTTCCTCGCTCAGGCCCGGGCCACTGTCGGTTACCGACACCGAATTGGTGCCGACGAACACGCGTACCTCGCCATCCTGCGAGTACTTCACGGCGTTGCCGATCAGGTTGCCCAGTGCCACCGACAGCGCCGCCTCGGGCGCATCGATCACCAGGTTGCGCTCGCCTTCCAGCGCCAGCTCAAGCGGCTTGCCGCCCAGCTGCGCGCGGTGTGCGTCCAGCAGCTGTTCCGCCACGCGGGCGACGTTGCTGGTGCCCTGCCCGCGCTCGTTGCGCGACAGCAGCAGCAGCGCACCGATCAGATCGCTGCACTGCTGCTCGGCGCGCTGGATGCGCTGCAGGCGCTGCAGCACCTTTTCGTCCAGACCGGGCCGGGTCAGCAGCAGCTCGGTGGCACCCCGGATCACCGCCAGCGGCGTGCGCAGCTCGTGGCTGACGTCTGCATTGAACTCGCGGTCGCGCTGCACCACCTCGGTCAGCCGCGACGAATAGTCGTCCAGTGCCTGTGCCAGCTGCCCCACTTCGTCGTCGGGGAAGCGCGGCGCCAGGGGTTCCGGATCACTGGTGCCGCCGCGGTAGGCGCGCAGCCGCGCGGCCAGATCCGACACAGGCTTCATCACCTTCGATGCCGACCACCAACCCAGCACCAGCGACAGCACGCTGAACACCAGCACCGACAGCACAAGCGCGCGGTTGAGCTGCTTGCCGCCGCGCACGCTGTCGGTCATGTCATAGGCGAGGAAGAACCAGGCGTCGTCGGCCTTGCGCACCGCCAGCTTGTAGGCGTACGGCTGCCCCTGCTCGTCGGTGCCGCTCAGGTTGTAGTTGCCATTCTGCAGGTCGGCCCACTGCGGCCAGGATTCGCGGGCCTTGTCGAACTTGTCCGCCGAGTAGGCGTACGCCCGGATCTGCTGCACGGGCACCGCCGGATTGCGCCCCGGATGCTCGTAGAAGCGACGCGCGTACTCTTCGATGTTGTGGTTGATCACGTCTTCCACCAACTGGTTCTCCACCCGCATGCGGGCCCAGTTGGTGGCGAACGCGAACAGTGTTGTCAGGCAGAAGCCCAACAACACGAACGACACGATGATGCGGCTGCGCAGGCGCCTCCGATAGGGCGTGCGCCGGCGCTCCCCCTTGGTTGCCACCGAATCAGGCTTCCGGGGTGGCGATGCGGTATCCGATGCCATGGCGGGTCTGGATCAGCGGCACTTCAAACGGCTTGTCGACCACCGCACGCAAGCCATGGATGTGCACGCGCAGCGAGTCCGAGTCGGGCAGTTCTTCGCCCCACACGCGGGTTTCCAGTTCCTGGCGGGTCACCACGGCGGGCGCCGCTTCCATCAGTGCCTGCAGGATCTTCAGCGCGGTCGGGTTGAGCTGCAGCAGCTTGCCCTGGCGGCGCACTTCCAGCGTATCCAGGTTGTATTCCAGGTCGCCGGTTTCCAGCACGCGGGTCTGCACGCCCTTGCCGCGACGCGACAGGGCGTTCAGACGCACTTCCACTTCCTGCAGCGCGAACGGCTTGATCAGGTAGTCGTCCGCGCCGGAATCGAAGCCGGCCAGCTTGTTGTCCAGCGAATCGCGGGCGGTCAGCATCAGTACCGGGGTCTGCTTGCGCGCTTCATTGCGCAGCTTGCGGCAGACTTCGATGCCGTCCATGCCGGGCAGGTTGAGATCCAGCACGATCGCGTCGAACTCGTGCACCACGGCCAGATGCAGACCGGTAACCCCGTCAGCCGCGAAGTCTACGGTGTGCCCCCGGTCTTCCAGGTAGTCGCCCAGGTTGGCCGCAATGTCGCTGTTGTCTTCGATTACCAGGATTCTCACTGTCACCTCTAATTGACGA
This sequence comes from Stenotrophomonas veracruzanensis, assembly GCF_032911525.1. NCBI lineage: Bacteria > Pseudomonadati > Pseudomonadota > Gammaproteobacteria > Lysobacterales > Lysobacteraceae > Stenotrophomonas > Stenotrophomonas veracruzanensis. The sequence goes on along the minus strand of NZ_JAWJTI010000014.1, from coordinate 29,927 downwards.
ATTTGCCAACGCGCTGGGCCTGGCCCATATCACGCTGTGCCTTGTCCTTCCGCCGGGCGCGCTCGGCAACGGTCATGCACTGCGTCGTAGCCCGGTTCGAACCCGTGGCCTTTTCACGTTGGCATATTAGACGACTATCTTCACGTGCCTGTGTCAAAACCGTGTTCACGATCTGCTGGTCGTTGAAGACATCGGTTCGTACCTGTTCAGGCATCGAATCACGGTTCGGATGCTGCTCGACGGCCGTACGCATGCGCACCAGCGCTTCGCGCACGCGGCTTCGGTCGGTCTGCTTCAGTTCGCTGTAGGTCTCGCCATCGTTGAGTTCGATTTCGATGCGCTCGATCTGCTGCTGCAGCGGCTTGCCCGGGATAAAGACCTCACCGGCCTGGTTCGATGCGGAGGCGGCGGTGGCCAGGGTCAGGCCCGAGATCAGGACCGCCGACATCAGAAGGGACTTCATGACAAACGAATCCTTGTTTGAGTTGAGTGCTGACTGTATTCGCACCACCTTCACGCCAGCAAGTGCCATGCGCAGGGGCGTCGGCCGGCCTAGCGGTTGGTAGCGGGGTTGAAGTTGTTGAAGGTGCGCTGGTCGTTCAGCAGTGCCTTGCCCTTTTCCTCGATCCGGCGGCGCTCGGCCACGGTCAGGCAGCGGCTTTTGGGCATGTTGCTGCCGGTGGTGCGGGTGTGCTGGCAGATCTGGCAGCTGTCTTCATGCGCCCGGACAAGAACGGTGTTGATTCGCTCCTGGTCGTTGAAGACCTCCGCCTGGACCTGCGGCGGAAGCTCCTGAAGCGTGCGGTGGTCCCCCATACGCTGGGTGATGCGCGCCAGGGCCTGCTGCACCTGGGCACGGTCGTCAGCGGAAATCTCGCTGTATTCGCCGTCATCGAGGGCCTTCTCAACCCGCCGGACCTGCTCGGCCACCGGTGCCTGCCCGTCCATCTGTATGGCGGTCTTCTCCGGCCTGGCGGAGGCAGCACCAGACAACCCCAGCAACAACGCGATCATCGTGATGCGGTACATCGCCAGCCTCCGGATCCATCCAGGAACGATGGGCGCCACTCTACGATCGTCACGTTGCCTCCACAAGGGGCCTGCGGCGGGCATAAAAAAGACCCAGGCGGTGCCCCCGCCTGGGTCTGAAGTTGTATCCCGATACCGATCCTGCTGAGAGGCAGAGCTGCGGTTCGCTGAAGGCTACGCCGGGGCCGATTAAAGGCGTGTTAAACCAGGCCTCATTCGCCCGTGAGAATCGCAAGCAATTGAACAATCAGGGCTTTTTAAGCTTCTCGACGTGCTCGATGATGCGTGTCGCCACGTCCACCCCACAGGCGGCTTCGATCCCTTCCAGCCCCGGCGTGGAGTTGACCTCCAGCACCAGCGGGCCACGGGCGGAGCGGATCAGGTCCACCCCGCATACCGACAGGCCCAGCGCCTTGGCCGAACGCACCGCCACCTGCTGCTCGGCACGGCTGGCCTTGGCGGCCACCGCCGTGCCGCCGGCGTGCAGGTTGGAGCGGAAGTCACCTTCCGGCGCCTGCCGCTGCATCGAGGCCACCACCTGGTCACCGACCACGAAGCAGCGCAGGTCGGCGCCCTTGGCCTCGCCGATGAACTCCTGCATCAGGAAATTGGCATACAGCCCGCGCAGGGCCTCGACGATGCCACGTGAAGCACTGGCCTTCTCGGTGAGGATCACGCCACGCCCCTGGGTACCCTCGTTGAGCTTCACCACGTGCGGCGGCGGGCCCAGCATGGAGAGCAGGTCGACGGTGTCATCGGGGTTGTCGCCAAACACCGTGACCGGCATGTCGATCCCCTTGGCCGCCAGCAACTGGTGCGCGCGCAGCTTGTCGCGCGAACGCAGGATCGCATCGGACGGGTTGGGCGTGCGCGCGCCCATCAATTCAAACTGACGCAGCACCGCGGTGCCATAGCGGGTGATGGAGGCACCGATGCGCGGGATGACCATGTCCACGCCAGTCATCGGCCGCCCCTTGTAGTGCATCGAGAAACCATCGGCGGCGATGCGCATGTAGCAGCGCAGCGGATCCAGGATGCGCACGGTGTGGCCGCGCGCGCGCGCCGCCTCGACCAGCCGGCGGGTGGAATACAGGGAGCTGTTGCGGGACAGGATGGCGAGCTTCATCGCGGCAGGATCGGGCGGCAGGCGCGCAGCATAGCGCGGGCGTGTGGCGCTGCGATGATGGATGTACTCAGAGCCGCTGGCGCAACAGTGCCGGTGTCAGCTGCGTCATCTTCAACGTCAGCTTCCGCAGCGACGTTGCATTGGCATAGCCAACCCGCTCGGCCACATCCTCCACCGAAAGATCTGTCCGCTCCAGAAGCCGCTGAGCCATCCGCATCCGTACCGTCTGCACCAGCACCCGTGGCGAACTGCCGGTAACCCGATGGACGCGTCGGGCCAGGGTACGCGCCGTCAGGTGCAGGCGCCGCGCCGCTTCTTCCATGCCCAGAGCATGCGGCAGGCTGGTTTCGATCAACGATTCGAAACGGCGCACGGTGTCGTCATCGTGGTCGGCATCCTGCCAGGCCATGTAGCGCGCCTGGGTGGTGCGGCTGTCCACCAGCAGGAAACGCATGACCGCCTCGGCCACGTCACGCCCGGAGTACTGGCGCACCAGGTGCAGCATCAGATCCATCTGTGCCATTGCTGCCCCTGCCGTGGTCAGTCGACCCTCCTCTGCCACCATGCAGGCCGGATCCAGCCGTGCCTGCGGGAAGCGCCGACGCAGCAGGCCCGCCAATGCCCAATGACTGGTGACACGACGGCCGTCGAGCAATCCGGCCTCCCCCAGCACCAGCACCCCCGAACAGCTGGCGCACACCCTGCCCCCGCTCGCGTGGAAGTGGGCAGCCAAGCGTGCCAGATGCTGGGCATCCGGCATGGCCAACCGGCGCAATGCAATACCGTCGGTGTAGCGGGCATCCAGTCCACATGGCTCGTGCCCGTTGGCATCGAGCATGCCGTCCAGCCCCAGGCTGGGAATGACCAGTACGCCGGCAGCCCCATCGCTGATGCTGGACAGCGGATCGGCCTTCAGCGTCATGCCATTGCTCAACCGCAACTGGCGACGGCTGCCTGCTACTCGCCAGCGCAGCGCCGGCTGACCGAGGCGCTCGGCCGAGCGATTGGCGAAATCCAGTACATCGAGTGTCGCGCCCACGCTGGCGGCCAACGTCCCGTCGAGCACCGCGATGATGAACTCAGGTTTGTCCATTCTGGATTGTTTTTTGTCAATCAAGACACCTCGCAGTGTAGACCAGCAACGCTTTAATAAGTCACGCGGTCATCACATCGGGGGCTTGAGCAATGCAGGCAGAGCCACGCAGCACGGTGTTGATGGGCTCGCCTGCAGTACTGCCATCACTGTGGCCAGCCTTCGCCCTGTGCCTGTCGATGGCGGTTGCCAACGGCCTGGGAAGATTTGCCTACGCACTGCTGCTTCCCGCCATGCGCGAGGATCTGCAATGGACCTATGCGCAGGCGGGTTGGCTCAACACGGCAAATGCGCTCGGCTATGTGCTTGGAGCAGGCACCGCCTATGCGCTTCTGCACCGGGTCAGCGCACGCCGCTTGTTCCAGGCAGGCCTGGGGCTGTGCGTGTTCACTCTCGCCGTGACCGGCGCCAGCGGTGCCCTGCCCTGGCTGAGCACCCAACGCGTGCTCAACGGCGTCGGCGCTGCCTGGGTCTCGGCCTGCGGCAGCACGCTCGTGCTGCTGCACTACCGGCATGCACCCAACCGTCGCGGAGCGGCAACCGGTCTGTTCTTCGGAGGCGCCGGCATCGGGATCATTGCCGCGGGCCTGGCCGTGGCGCCGCTGCTGGCCATCCATGGGGCCGCAACCTGGCCAACGGCGTGGCTGGTGCTGGGAGCCGTTGGGCTTCTCGCCTCGATATGGCCAATGACACTGGCCGGCCGGATACAGGAATCAACCGCCGTCACTGAAGGCCACGACCCTGCGCCGCTGCCACTTCGGCACCTGGGCGCCTGCCTGGCAGCCTACTTCTGCTGGGCCGGTGGCTACATCATCTATCTCACTTTCATTTTTGCGTGGCTGCGCGACCACGGACTGTCCTGGCAGCAGGGCATCGCCGTGTGGACGGTGCTGGGCATCGCAATCCTGTGTTCGGGAATGCTCTGGCGGCGCGCGCTGGGCGCATGGCCTGGCGCGCACGTGCTGTCAGCGTGCTGCGCGGTGTCACTGCTGGGCACGCTGGCACCGTTGCTGGGCGGCACGACGGGCCTGTTTGTTTCCGCTGCGGTGTTCGGCTCAAGCGTCTTCATCGCTGCAGCCGCCATCGCGGTCCTTGTCCGGCAGAACCTGCCTGCGGCGCGCATAGGCCGCGCGATGGCCCTGTTCAACCTTGCCTTCGCCGCCGGCCAGGCCATCGGTCCTGTGGCCGCCGGCGCAGTGGCCGATCGTACCGGTCTGGATGGAGCGCTATGGCTCAGTGCCGCGCTGCATGTCGCCGCCGTCGCCCTGCCGTGGGCGGCACGCGCCCCGCGCGGCGCCGGATGAACCTCACCAGCCTCCAAGGAGCTCCGTGTGCGCATTGTCATCTCCCCGCGATTTTCCGAAGTCGATGTGCTCGGGCATGTCACCAACACCGCGCTGCCGGTGTGGTTCGAGCATGGCCGCCTTCCGATCTTCCTGCATTTCAGCCAAACCGGAAACATGCGCGATCTCAGTCTGATCCTGCGCCGTTACGAGATCGACTTCCTGAAACAGATCCGCGCAGAGCACGACGTCGAGATCGACACCCGCATTGATGCGATCGGCCGGTCGTCCCTGTCCATCGTGCAGAACGCCTTCCAATGCGGCCAGCAGGTCGCCAGCGGACGCTGCGTGATGGTCCATTTCGACTACACCGCCAACGCTGCGCAGGAGATCGACGGCGCGCGACGACGCGCCCTGTCGATCTTCTTCACCGAGGAGTACGCCCAATCACTTGCGATGAAGGAACCATCATGCTGAACAAGACCCACCGCGACACCGAGAGCTTCCTGCGGCAGATCCAGAACGTGCTGCCCGTGTTCGACAGCAATACGCTGCCGCAGGAGCCGCTACCCAAGGAGCGCTGGGCGCAGCTGATGGACGAGGGCATCTGCCTGCCCGCTATTCCGGTGGCGCACGAGGGGCGGCACAACCACCGCGAAATGTGCGAAGTGATTGAAATGATGTCGGAGTACAACCTGCCGCTGGGCATGTACACGATGATCGTAACCGTGCTTTTCCTGCGCAACGTAGCGCTCAGCGGATCGTCCCGGCTGCAGGCAGAGGTCTTCGAGGACTTCCTCGAAAACCCCGTGATCGGCGGCATCGCCTTCACCGAGCCGGAGCATGGCTCGAGCCTGTCGCGCATGAAGACCACCTACGAAGAACAGGATGGCAGCTACTACGTGCGGGGCAGCAAGCATTGGCAGGCCTTCAGCGCACAGGCAGACTGGTGGATCGTGTGCGCCCGCCAGTACGCCGGAAAACAGTTCGGCTACTTCGTGCACCGGCGCTCGGACGGTGGCTTCGTTACCACCGAGGTCTACGACAGCCTTGGCCTGAAGAACCTGGGATACGGGCTGAACGAAATCGATATCCGGGTCGCCCCCCACCGGCGGCTCGACAAGCGTCGCACGGGACTGGGGGATACAGCCGAGATCCTGTGCGCGTCGAGGTTCAGCAAGGCGGCCATGTCCAGCGGCTTTCTGCGCCGTCTCTACCGGGAAGCGCTGTCGCAGACGCAGAACCGACAGATCGGCGAAGGCTCCCTGTATGACATCGGATACGTGCGCTACAAAGTGTCGCGCATCCGCAACCACTACGTGATCTGCAACGCGCTTTACCACCACCTTCTGCTTGAAGAAGACTACACCCGCGATATCTCCGGCAGCATGTTCGCCTCCCTGGCCACCAAGGTGCTGTCGTCGGAACTGATGCTGGATTCCGCCATCGACTACCAACAGCTGTGCGGCGGAGAAGGCTACCGCACCGGCGCGGACAACATCGCTGCACACGCCCTGCTGGATGCACGGGTGTACACGATCTTCGATGGAACCAATGATCTGCTGTGCCAACACCTGGCAGACATCGCCCTGCATGAGATGCATGTTGGCGGGTTCGCGAATCTGCGCGACGTCCTGCAGGCCAACCCCTACAGCCGCTTCGCTGCGGCTCAGGCACCCCAGTTCGACGACATCGATACGCAGCACCTCAACCAGGCAGGCCGGGTTGTTCTGGGGCGGATGCTGTCGCGGGTCTTCGGGCTGGACTGCCTGGTGCGCCGCGCACAGCGCCTGCACCAGATGCCCGGAGCGGGTCTGGTGGCGCGCGACCACGAGTCACAGGCACGCTACGACCGTCGCGACATCCGACAGGCGTCAACACTGCTGATGCTCAATCTCAATGCGCTGCGGGAAGAGCTCGATTACGTGCAGAGCGACGCATACGCATGAAACAGCGTCGATCACGGGCAGCTGTGGCAGGACCGCGTGGCGCAGCAACGTGGAAACTACACGTTGAACCACAGGGCTGTGCGGAACCCCGGAGCGTCTGATACTGGCCCGGACCGCAGGATGGAGCGGGCGAAGGGAATCGAACCCTCGTCAGTAGCTTGGGAAGCTACAGCTCTACCATTGAGCTACGCCCGCGTTGCAGTGGAAAGTCTATGCGCTGGGGCCGGTGTTGCGCAATGGTGCCCCCGCATCAGAGCGGGGCCGGAGCCCTTTCGTTGCCGAAAGGGATCCGACCCCGCCTGGTTTCTGCTTAGAAGCTGCCGCTGAAGCTGGCAAACAGCGTCGCGTCCTGCGCACGCTTCTGCCCGGCCGTGGCGCTCAGGCCCACGTTGCTCTGCAGGCCGAACAGCTCCATGCGGGCACCGAGGATGGCGGTGGCGTAGTTCTTGTCGAAGTCCATGCCCGGCACACGGTACATGCCGACGGCCGGCAGGCTCTGCACCCAGGCGCTGGCCTGCTTGGTGTCCTCGAACTCGTGGTCGTAGGTCAGCTGCACGTACGGCTTCATGGTGCCGCCATCGAAGCGCGCCTGCCAGCCAATGCGGCCGACGGTGGAATCGGCGTCCTGCTTGCCGTAGCCCAGAGCGGTGGCCATCGTGCCGGCACTGGCACCTTCGGTGTAGCCGTCGATCTTCACCTTCTGCCAGATCACCGAAGCGATCGGGCCGTGGCGGAAGCCGCCTTCGGTGCCGAACTCGTAGCCGGCGTTCAGTGCTGCGGTCAGGTTGCTGCCGTCGGGCGAACCGCTGTGCTCGCGCGTCGCCGGGCCCAGCTGGACCTTGCGGTTCACGTCATACGACAGCCAGGTGTAGCTGACCTGGCCGTTGACCCAGATACGGTCGCCGTACCAACCGGCGAACAGACCGGCGCTGGTGTCCTTCTGGGTGAAATCGCCACGGCTGTTGCCGAAGTCGGCATTGAGGCGGCCGAAGCCGGCGAAGCCACCGAAGACCATGCCGTCGCGGGCCCAATCAACGCCGAACAGGCCGGCCGGCGCCATGCCGTCGTACAGGTCGGCGTGGTCGTAGCGCTGCAGATCACCGCGCACGCCGCCCCACCAGGACAGACCGTCGGCCGGGCGACCACTGCGGTGCAGGCTGACCTGGTCGGCGCGCGAACGGCCGATGGTCTGTGCCGAGTGGCTCAGCACCTGCTGCAGGCGCGGGCCTTCCAGGATCGAGATGGCGTACTGGCCCAGCATCTGGTGTGCGGCCGAGGTCGGGTGCACGTCATCGGCGAACAGATAGCTGTTGGCCGCATCCGGGGTGACGTAGGCCAGCGGGCTGCAGGTCAGCGACGAGGCCACCAGGCAGGCGCGGCCGGTGACATTGCTGAAACCGTACATGCCCGGGTTGGCGATGATTTCGTGCAGCAGGGTGTAGGTATCGAGCGGGATGAACTCGATGCCGGCCTGCTTCAGGCCACCGTACAGGGCGTTGTTGTACGCGGTGGACAGGGCGGTGCCCTGCGCCTGGCCGGCGGCGCCGCGGTCGATGAACCCCGGGGTGATGCCGACGTCGGGCAGGTTGGGCACCATCACGTACTGCGCGCCGGCCTGCTTGAGGCTGGCCACGATGCCGATCTGGGTGGTGACCGCTGCGCCGATCACGGCCGGCGCCTGGGCCGGGGCGGTGATCGAGAACAGGTCGTTGGCGCCGCCCCACACGGTGTACAGCGCGTTCGGATCGGCCTTGCCACCGTTGGCGGCCAGGTAGTTGGCAAACTGCGTCTTCAGCGACGGCACCGGCACGTTGCCGAACGCCGGCTGGGTCAGGTCGACACCCACGCGGGCGCCACCGACGGCGTAGTTGTCACCGGTCTGGCCGTTGCCGTTGGGGCTGGCGTTGGTGCCGTAGTAGTCGGCGACGAACTGCGACCACTCCCAGCCCGGATTGGTGGTGGACTGGCCGGTGACCGGACGCACTTCGGCCGGCAGCAGCGGGCGGTAGTAGCCACTGTCGGTCAGGCTGTCGCCGAAGAACACGGTGCGCGTGAACGGGGACTCGCCTGCCATGGCCGGAAGCGCGGCCAGCGCGATCGCGGCCGCCATCAGGGAGCGGATCGGGTGTTTGCTGAGCTGCATCTGGAAACTCCTGTGGGGAAAAAAGAGAAGGACCCGGCACACGTACGCCGGCGCACGGTGAATGGTTTCACCGTGCCGCCTTTTTGCTCACGCTGCGCCGCCGCATGGATTGTCGCCTCATCCCGCCAGGCCCTGCTGTGCTGGAGCTGGCATCCGGTGCAGATTGCAAACGTTCCGATCCTGGCGGGCCATCAGCGACAATGCAGGGATGAACATCCAGCTCAACGGCGAACCCCGCACCCTGCCCGCTTCGGCGACCCTCCACGATCTGCTCGACTCCGAGCAGTTGCTGCAGCGCCGGGTGGCGGTGGAGGTGAACGGCGAGATCGTCAGCCGTAGCCGCCATGGCGAACATGTCCTGTCCGAAGGCGACGTGGTGGAGATCGTGCACGCACTGGGCGGCGGCTGAGACCTGTCCGGCTTTGCCGGCCTGCGGCCGGCACTACCCACACCGATCCACGGCCTGCACGCCATTGCGTGATCCCATCTTCAGGCGGATAAGCGATAATCGCGCCATGAACGTTCATGTCTCCCCCGATTCGCTGGTGATCGCCGGCAAGACCTATGGCTCGCGGCTGCTGACCGGCACCGGCAAGTTCAAGGATCTGGAAGAAACCCGCCTGGCCACCGAGGCTGCTGGCGCCCAGATCGTCACCGTGGCCATCCGCCGCACCAACATCGGGCAGAACCCGGGCGAACCGAACCTGCTGGACGTGCTGCCGCCGGAGCGCTTCACCATCCTGCCCAATACCGCTGGCTGCTACACCGCCGAAGACGCCGTGCGTACCTGCCGCCTGGCCCGTGAGCTGCTGGACGGCCACAACCTGACCAAGCTGGAAGTGCTGGGCGACCAGAAGTCGCTGTACCCGGACGTGGTGCAGACCCTCAAGGCTGCCGAGCAGCTGGTCAAAGACGGCTTCGAAGTGATGGTCTACACCTCCGACGACCCGATCCTGGCCAAGCGCCTGGAAGAGATCGGCTGCGCTGCGGTGATGCCGTTGGCCGCGCCGATCGGTTCGGGCCTGGGCATCCAGAACAAGTACAACCTGCTGCAGATCATCGAAGACGCCAAGGTGCCGATCATCGTCGACGCTGGCGTGGGCACCGCGTCGGATGCGGCAATCGCGATGGAGCTGGGCTGCGACGGCGTGCTGATGAATACCGCCATTGCCGGTGCACGCAGCCCGGTGCTGATGGCCAGCGCCATGCGCAAGGCGGTCGAGGCCGGCCGCGAGGCCTTCCTGGCCGGGCGCATTCCGCGCAAGCGCTACGCCAGCGCCTCCTCCCCGGTGGATGGGTTGATCGGCTGATGACCAATCCTTTCGACAGCGCCGGTTCCAAGGCCCCGCCCAAGCCCTTCACCGTAAGCGAGGGCCGCCGCGAGGTGCGCAGCTTTGTGTTGCGCCAGGGACGTTTCACCCCCGCCCAGCAGCGCGCGTTCGACGAACGCTGGCCGCGCTTCGGCCTCGACTACACCGGCCAGCCGCGTGACCTGGACGCCACATTCGGGCGCCCGGCACACAAGGTGCTGGAAATCGGCTTCGGCAACGGTGCCGCGCTGCGCTTCGCCGCCCAGCACGACCCGTCGCGCGACTACATCGGCATCGAAGTGCACGCGCCCGGCGTGGGTCGCCTCCTTAACGCGCTGGCCGACGACAACGCCGACCACGTGCGCCTGTACCACCACGATGCGGTGGAAGTGCTGCAGAACGAGATCGCCGACGGCGCGCTGGATGAAGTGCGCATCTACTTCCCGGACCCGTGGCACAAGAAGCGCCACAACAAGCGCCGCCTGCTGCAGCCGGCGTTCGCCGAGCTGCTGGTGCGCAAGCTGCGCCCGGGTGGCCGCCTGCACTGCGCCACCGACTGGGAAGACTACGCCGAGCAGATGTGGGACGTGCTTGATGCCACCGCCGGGCTGGTCAACCGCGCCGGCCCGCGTGGCAGCGTGCCGCGCCCGGACTGGCGCCCGCAGACGCACTTCGAGACCCGCGGCCAGAAGCTCGGCCACGGTGTCTGGGACCTGTTGTACGACCGCACCTGACGATCGCCTGAGGACGCCGCGCCCCACATGGATACCGCGCTGACGCTGACCAACGACATGAAGCTCGTGCTCGGGCTGGTCGGCTTCACGATGGCGATGTTCCTGTTCGAGCGCATCCGCGCCGACGTGGTCGCGCTGGTGGTGCTGGTGGTGCTCGGTGTCACCGGCCTGATCGCGCCGGAGGAGATCTTCGGCGGTTTCTCCGGTAACGCGGTGATGAGCATCATCGCCACCACCATCCTCGGTGCGGGCCTGGACCGCACCGGGGCGCTGAACCGGCTGGCGGCCTGGCTGCTGCGGCGCGGCCACGGTGTCGAGCAGCGGCTGCTGATGATGACCACCGCCATCGCCGGCCTGAACTCGTCCTTCATGCAGAATCCGTCGGTGATGGCGCTGTACCTGCCGGTCGCCTCGCGACTGGCGGCGCGCACCGGGCTGACGATGCAGCGCCTGCTGCTGCCGATCTCGGCGGCGATCGTGATGGGCGGCGCGCTGACCATGGTCGGCAATTCGCCGCTGATCCTGCTGAACGATCTGCTGGCCTCGGCCAACAACAACCTGCCCTCGGGCCTGGCCACCATCGAGCCGCTGCGCATGTTCGCGCCGCTGCCGATCGGCGTGGCCCTGCTGATCGCCTCGCTGCTGTACTTCCGCTACTACGGCGACCGCAAGCTGGTGGAAGAGGAAAGCCTGGTCAACGACGGCGTCACCCCGGCACGCACCGAGAGCTATTTCGCCAAGACCTACGGCATCGAAGGCGATGTGTTCGAGCTGGTGGTGACCGCCGAAAGCCCGCTGGTGGGCATGACCCTGGGCGAGGCCGAAAACCTGCACGATGCGCCGCTGCTGCTGGCCCTGAAAACCGGCAACGACACCCGCCTGGCGCCGCCGGCGGAGATGCGCATCTGGGTGGGCAGCGTGCTCGGCGCGATGGGCCCGCGCGAGCAGATCAACGACTTCGCGCAGAACCAGTTCCTGCGCATGTCTTCGCGGCTGAAGCACCTGGGCGACCTGTTCAACCCCAGCCGTGCCGGCATTTCCGAGGCGGTGGTGCCGCCGACCTCGAACGTGATCGGCAAGAGCGCGGCCGACCTGCGCCTGCGCAAGGAGCGCGGCATCAGCCTGCTGGCGATCAACCGCGACAAGCAGGTGATCCGCGAGGACGCGCGCGACGTGCAGCTGCGCGCGGGCGACATGCTGGTCTTCCACAGCATCTGGACCGACCTGGCGCAGGCCGCCAAGAGCCGCGACTTCGTGGTGGTGACCGACTACCCGACCGGCGAACAACGCCCGCACAAGTTCAAGATCGCGATGGCGATCTTCGCGCTGACCATCCTGATCGCACTGACCAGCAAGCTGCCGGTGGCGTTGACGCTGATGACCGGCGTGGCCGGCATGCTGCTGACCGGCGTGCTGCGCATGGACGAGGCCTACGCCTCGATCAACTGGAAGACGGTGTTCATGATGGCCGGGCTGATTCCGCTCGGCTGGGCGATGGACTCCAGTGGTGCGGCGGCATGGGTGGCCGGCCATACCATCGACAAGCTGCCCACCGGCATCCCGGTGTGGGTGCTGGAGGTGGCGCTGGCGCTGCTGACCACGGCGTTCTCGCTGGTGATCAGCCATGTGGGCGCGACCATCGTGATGGTGCCCATTGCAGTGAACCTGGCGCTGGCGGCGGGTGGCAACCCGACCGCGTTCGCGCTGATCGTGGCGCTGTCGGCGTCCAACAACCTGATGACGGCGTCGAACCCGGTGATCTCGATGATCACCGGCCCGGCCAACTACACCCCGCGCGAGATGTGGCGGGTCGGCGGCCCGCTGTCGCTGATCTACACCTGCGTGGTGGTGCTGATGATCAACCTGATGTTCTGAGGGTTGGGTTTGTTGGCAGGGCTGCGCCCTGCACCCGCAGAATCAACGTCAACGTCAAAGGCTGGCATTCCGTGGGATGGCGGGGTGGGTCCGGTTACGGGGGACGCTGCAAGTACGTCCATGTAAGCTCGGTCGCCGCATCCATGCGGCTCACGCCCCCGCAACCGGACCCACCCCGCCTTCGACAGTTTTCCGCGAACTGTCGAAACGGCATTCTGTGCTGCTGGTGGGTGTCGACCTTGGTCGACACGGCTTTTGTAGAGTCGAGCCGTGCTCGACTGCTTCTGGCCTCAAGCCAGATAGACCTGCCCATCGCGGATATCGACCGGCACCGCACGCAGGCGGTCCCCCTTGCACGGGCCGGCGATGCAGTCGCCGCTGTCCAGCGCGAACGAAGCGCCATGCGCGGCGCAGACCAGGTGGCCTTCGCGGCTCTTCAGGAACTGGCCCGGGGCCCAGTCCAGGCGGCGGCCGGCGTGCGGGCAGATGTTCAGGAACGCACGCACCTGCGCGCCATCGCGGTACAGCACCAGCGACTCGGCATCGCCATCAACCACCGCTTCGACCTCGGCAAACGCGCCATCGGCAATGGCATCAAGGGCGATCAGGGCAGCAGCGGCAGTCATGGCGAAGGCTCGGACAGTAAACCCGCATTGTCGCACGCCCACTCAGGTGACTGGCTGCAACATGAACACAAGTCATTGATTCGTAATAAGTACAGGCTATATTTAACGAGTTTTTCACTCAATGACAGTGGCGCGTCCCGATACTCTGGTTTCGCTGATCCCAGCCTATCGAGCCGCCATGTTCAATCGCGCATCCGCCTTCAACCAGTTCCGCACCCTGTTCGCGCCGCGCAAGCCGCGTCACCCGCTGGTGCGCGTGGCCGTGGGCCTGCTCGGCTTGGCGATCCTGGCCGCGATGGTGTTCATCGGCGTATTCGTCGGTGCGGCGATGATCCTGGTCGGCCTGGCGTGGAAGCTGCTGGCTTCGCGCAAGCCGGGTGTCGCCCGTCCGGTCGACCCGACCGTGGTCGAGGGCGAGTACCGCGTGGTGCGCAAGCCGGTGCTGCCGGCCTCGCGCTGACCTGCACCATCCGCGCCCGCTGACGGCGGGCGCCATGCGTTCTAGACTGCGGGCACGCCCTTCCTGGATGCCCGCATGTCCGATGTCTCCGATGTGATCCCTGCCGTAGCCCTGCCGCGTGTGCCGGTAGCCGGTGGCGGCAGTTTTCCCGTGCACCGCATCTACTGCGTCGGCCGCAACTTCGCCGACCACGCCCGCGAAATGGGCGCGACGGTGCCGGCAGCCGATGATCGCGGCCGCCCGATGTTCTTCAGCAAGCCGGCCGATGCGATCGTGGTCGGCCACGACGATGCCATTCCCTACCCGCCGGCGACCGCCAACCTGCACCACGAAGTGGAACTGGTGGTGGCGATCGGCCGTGACGCACCCGCGGGCGAGCTGGCCGTGGCCGACGCCGACGCGCTGGTCTACGGCTACGCCGTTGGCCTGGACCTGACCCGCCGCGACCTGCAGGCCGCGGCCAAGGACAAGGGCCACCCGTGGGATGCAGCCAAGGGCTTCGATGCCTCCGCGCCGATCAGCGAGATCGTGCACGCCGAGGAAGTGGGCGACCTGGCCGCGCTGAACCTGTCGCTGGAGGTCAACGGCGAAGTGCGCCAGCAGGCGCTGCTGGACCAGATGATCTGGAACGTGCCGGAGATCCTGCATGAGCTGTCCAAGCTGTGGCAGCTGCGTGCCGGCGACCTGGTGTTCATGGGCACCCCGTCCGGGGTGGCTGCACTGAAGCCCGGCGACCGCTTCAGTGCCCGCCTGGAAAACGTGGCCGAGCGCCACGGCGTGATCGCCGGCTGACATCACCTGCGCTACCCTGCGCGCTGTCCACTTCCCCACCGGAGAAAAACAACAATGGGAATGCTCACCGAGTTCAAGGAATTCGCGATGCGCGGCAACGTCATCGACCTCGCCGTCGGCGTGGTGATCGGCGCGGCCTTCGGCAAGATCGTGACCGCGCTGGTCGAGAAGATCATCATGCCGCCGCTGGGCCTGCTGATCGGCAAGGTGGATTTCTCGCAGCTGGCGTGGACGCTGTCGCCGGCCCGCATCGGGCCGGACGGCAAGGAGATTCCGGCGGTGGTGATCGGCTACGGTGACTTCATCAACACGCTGATACAGTTCGTGATCGTGGCCTTCGCCATTTTCCTGGTGATCAAGGTGATCAACCGCCTGTCGCGCAAGAAGGAAGCCGCTCCCGCTGCGCCGGCCGAGGAAGTGGTGCTGCTGCGCGAGATCCGCGACAGCCTGAAGAAATAAGGTATCGGGCGCCTACGGGCGCCCCGCTTTCCTGTAGAACCGAGCCCACGCTCGGCTGCCTTCGTGCGTAGAGTCGAGCTTGCTCGACTGCCCGGAACAATCAGTCGAGCAGGGCTCGACTCTACAGAAGCACACGAAAGCCCCGCCCCGGCGGGGCTTTCGCTTTGCCGGACGTGGCGGAAAACAGCGTTCGCGCCAGCCATGACCTCCCGCCCATGCGCGCGGCTGAACGACTGTTAAGCTCCAAGGCTTAGGTCCCTTCCCGGAGTTGTCCATGCGTCGCCGCGTCCTTGCCATCGCATCCTCCCTCGCCCTGCTTGCCGCCCCGGCCTTCGCGGCGCCACGCATCACCACCCTGCCCCCGGCCTCGCTGGCCACCGCCGCGCAGCTGCGCGATCAGGCGCTGACCGATGACACTGGCTGGAAGGTGGTCGAATCGCTCACCACCGAGATCGGCCCGCGCATCGCCGGCGGCGAAGCCGACGCCCGTGCGGTGGCCTGGGCCGAAGCCAAGTTCAAGGCGCTCGGCTTCGACAAGGTGTGGAAAGAACCGGTGACCTTCCCGAAGTGGGAGCGCCGCAGCGAACACGCCGCCGTGACCGGCAGGAACCCGCAGCCGCTGCAGATCACCGCACTGGGCGGCAGCCCGGGCGGCACAGTGGAAGCCGAAGTGGTGCGCTTCGCCGACCTGGCCGCGCTGCAGGCCGCACCGGCCGGTTCGCTGAAGGGCAAGATCGCCTTCGTTGATTACCAGATGCTGCCGTTCCGCGATGGCCGCGACTATGGCCGTGGCGGCGCGATCCGCAGCAAGGGCCCGTCCGAGGCGATCCGCAAGGGCGCGGTGGGCTTCCTGATGCGCTCGGCCGGTACCGACTCGCACCGCGTGCCACATACCGGCATCACCCGTTTCGATGAGGGCCTGACCCCGGTGCCGTCGGCGGCGCTGTCGGTGCCCGATGCCGACCAGCTGGCGCGCCTGCTGGCCCGTGGCAGTACCACGGTGAAGGTGGCGCTGGACTGCGGCTGGGATGGCACTGCCACCTCGTACAACGTGATCGGCGAGATCACCGGCCGCAGCCTGCCGAAGGAAGTGGTGGTGATCGGTGGCCACCTGGATTCATGGGACCTGGGCACCGGTGCGGTGGATGATGGCGCGGGCGTGGGCATCACCATGGCGGCCGGCCACCTGATCGGCCAGCTGAAGCAGGCTCCGAAGCGCACCATCCGCGTGATCGCCTTCGCCAACGAAGAACAGGGCCTGTATGGCGGCAAGGCCTATGCCGAAGCGCACGCGAAGGACGTCGCCCTGCACCAGCTGGCCGCCGAGAGCGACTTCGGCGCAGGCCGCATCTACGCCTTCAATACCGGTTCGCCGAACCCGGAAGGCTCGCGCGAAGCGACCAGGCAGATTGCCGAAGTGATGAAGCCGCTGGGCATCGAGTACCAGGCCGACAAGGGTGGCCCGGGCCCGGACGTCGGCCCGCTGGCCGCCAAGGGCGGTGCGTGGGCGTGGCTGGCGCAGGATGGCTCGGACTACTTCCACCTGCACCACACCGCCGACGACACGCTGGACAAGATCGACCCGAAGGCGCTGGCACAGAACGTGGCCGCCTACACTGTGTTCGCCTACCTGGCGGCGGAAGCCGATGGCAGCTTCGGCAGCGAGGCCAAGGCGACCACGCCGCCGAACGAATGACGGCTCAACGGGCCGTCATTGAACTGCGCCGGGCATGACCCGGCGCAGTTCTGGTAGAGCCGACTGTTAGTCGGCTTCGCAAAGTGCGGGATTTAGAGCGTGGGATCAGTGCCCTCGCGGTTGGCGAGGGATCCCCGATCCTGCTACCCGTCCCACACGCTGGTGTTGCGCACCCCCAGCAGCTTCGGTTTGAACAGTGGATCCTTGCCCGCCTGGCGATGCTGTTCGTAGTCGCGCAGCGCCGCCAGCGCCGGCTTCTGCAGCAGCAGGATGGCGATGATGTTCAACCAGCTCATCAGGCCGACGCCGATGTCGCCAAGCGACCACGCGATCGTTGCACTGTTCACCGCTGAGTAGCCGGTCGCGGCCAGGAACAGCAGCTGGAACCCGCCCATCACCCACGGCGCGGGACGATCACGGCACAGGTAGCTGATGTTGGTCTCGGCCATGTAGTACAGCGCCAGGATGGTGGTGAACGCGAACGGCAGGATCGCCAGCGCCACGAACGAGCGGCCGAAGCCCGGCAACGCGGATTCCACGGCATGCTGCACAAAGCGCGGCCCCGCCTCGACGCCGGGCAGATTGCCCAGCAGCAGGCGCGCCTCATCCGGAATGCCATTCACTGCCGGGTCGTAGACGTTGTACAGACCCGTGGACAGGATCAGGAACGCGGTGGCACTGCACACCACCATCGTGTCGATGTAGACCGAGAACGACTGCACCAGGCCCTGCTTGACCGGATGCGAAACTTCGGCGGCAGCGGCCGGATGCGCACCGCTGCCCATGCCGGCCTCGTTGGACAGCACGCCACGGCGCACGCCCCACTGGATGGCGGTACCGATCATTGCACCGAACGCTGCATCCACACCGAATGCACTGCGCAGCACCAGCATGATCACCTCCGGCACTTTCTCTGCATTGAGCACCATCACCAGCGCCGCCACCAGCAGATACGCCACCGCCATCAGCGGCACCACCCATTCGGCAACCCGCGCGATGCGGCGCACGCCGCCGATCAGGATCGCGCCCAGCACCACCAGCAGTACCGTCGTAGTGGTCATCACCGGCACGTTCCAGGCTTCGTTCACCGCACTGGTGATGGCGTTGGACTGGGTGCCGGCCAGCATCGCGCCGGCCAGTACGGTTACCAGTGCGAACAGCACCGCGTACCAGCGCTGGCCCAGGCCCTTTTCGATGTAGTAAGCGGGCCCACCGCGATACTGGCCCTTGGCATCGCGGTCCTTGTAGATCTGCGCCAGCGTGGATTCGACGAAGGCACTGGACGCGCCGAGGAAGGCGACGATCCACATCCATAAGATCGCGCCCGGGCCGCCAAAGGCGATGGCCAGCGCCACGCCGGCGATGTTGCCGACTCCGACCCGGCTGGACAGCGACAGCGACAGGGCCTGGAACGGTGATACGCCGGAATCGGAGCGCTCATGACGCAGCATCAGGCGCAGCATGTCCGGCAGCGCACGCAACTGGATGAAGCGGGTGCGCACGCTGAAGTACAGACCAGCGAGCAGGCACAGCACCACCAGGTACGGGCTCCAGACGACGCCGAGGATCGTGTTGACGATGGATTCGATGTTCATCGGTTGCCCCTCAGAAGAACATGCCCAGGGCGACCTGGGGGCTGATGATGCGGCCTGCATTGCGCCCGGCCACGGTGAATTCGACGCCGGCGATCAGGCCCAGTGACGGACTGAAGTGGTACTCCACGGCCGGCGCCAGGCTGACGTTGCGGCTGGCCGGACGATGCTCTTCAATCCGTTCGATCACACCACTGCTGTTGCGTGCGAAGCCGCTCAGGCGCTGGCCGGTCTCGCGGCTTGCGGCCATTTCCATCACGCCCACCCAGCGTGAGTTGAAGCTGTACTCGGCGCCCACCGACAGCCCCAGTACCGAGCCGCGCGAAATGTGCCCCTGGAAGCTGTCGTCGGTGCCATACACGCTGGTGCCGGAAATGGCGGTGCGCGATGGAGCAGGACCGGCACTGAGCTGGGCGCGCCAGCGCAGCGGGCGATCGTTGCCCAACCACACCACCTGCTGCATGCCCAGTGCGGCGGTGGTGCGCTGCACGCCGTCGCCCTGTGCATCCAGCGGGTTGCCGGTGATGCGGTCGTGGCTGCCGGTACTGAAGCGCTGCACCAGTGCCACCGACACCGCCGGCCGGGTGCCATCGGCATTGGGCGCCTGCAGCAGGTACTGCAACCGGGCGGTGGTGTCGCCGGCGCGGAAACCACTGCTGCGCGCACTGCCGGATTCGGAGCGCGAGGCGCTGAGATTGACCTGGCCCATCACCCGGTCACTGAAGCCGTAGATGATTGGCACGACAGTCGCCCACGCGCCACTGCGCTCGGTGCTGCGGTGACGATCCCCGCTGTTGTCGTAGTGGTCGCGACTCTCGACCCGCACCAGATAAGGCTCGATGTACCAGTTGCCCTCCGGCAGGCCGGCCGGATTGGGCGTGATCAACGGGCCTGTGAAATTGACACCGTCGAGGCTGCGTTCTCCGGCCTGCACCGTGGGTGCCACAAGCGCAGCGAGTGCCAGAACCAGGCAAGTGCGACGTGTGCGGCGTTGGATTCGATGCATGGAACCACTCCTGTACGACGTTGGAAGGAACTCCACCGTGGAGCGCAGGAAACGGCCCAGCAATGAGACAAATACTAAAATCGCTTGCCTACCCATCAAGCGTGTTTGAAGCAACGTAAGCTGGCGCAAATGACCCAGTTTGCTGCGCGTGCACTGCGTGCACTCTTAGGCCGCGCAAAAAAAACCCGGCCACGAGGGCCGGGTCCTGACATCAGCTAGGCAACGAAATCGAAGGATCAGCCATTGCGGCGGCTCGCCCACTGCGCCAGCAGCACGGCCGTGGCCGAGGCCACGTTCAGGCTTTCCACCGCGCCGCTGCCGGGGATCGAGACCTGCAGGTCGCACTGGCTCGCCAGGCCACGGTCCATGCCCTCGCCTTCGGCGCCCATCACGTACACCAGCCGGTCTGGCAGGGACGCGCGGAACACGTCATCACCGCCCTCGACCAGGGTTGCGGCCAGGCCAAAACCGGCGCTGCGCAGCTGTGCCATCGCCTCTGCGGTCTCCGGCAACTGCACCAGCGGCACCGACTCCGCCCCGCCTTCAGCCACGCGTGCGGCGGCACCGGACAGCGCCAGTGTGCTGCCAGCCGGCAGCAGCAGCGCCTTGACGCCGAAGTGCGCGGCCGAGCGCAGGATCGCACCGAAGTTGTGCGGATTGCCGACGCCGTCCAGCCACAACGCCAGCGCCGGGCCTTCGCCGAGATCCTCCAGCCACTGCGCCAGCGGCACGACCGGCGCGCGCAGCACGTCGGCCACCAGGCCTTCGTGGTGCGTGGTAGCGGCCAGCTTGTTGAGGTCACCCTCCTCCACCACGCGATAGCCCACGCGGTTGGCCACGCACCACTTCAGCACCGGCTGCATGCGCGGAATCAGCGCGTCCACCAGATACAGCTTGCGCAGCGCCTGCGGGCGCTTGGCGAACAGGGCCTGCACGGCGTTCCAGCCATACAGGCGCAGTTCGTCGTTGCCGCGCCCCGGTGGCGGCGGGGTGCCGCCCTCACGCGGTGGCAGCGGGGTGGCCCGCGGCGGTCGCGACGACGGGCGGCGGGCGTTCTTCCAGGGATCATTCACTACGGGACAACTCCAGCTTGCGTTGACGCCAGAAATCGGCGTTCTTGATGCCCAGGGCATCGGGGTCGAAGGTCGGATCGAGGCCGAGCTTCTTCTGTCGTTCGTAATCACGCAGGGCCAGCATGGCCGGCTTCTGGATGATGAGGATGGCAATGATGTTCAGCCAGGCCATCAGGCCCACGCCGATGTCACCCAGCGCCCAGGCCAGGGTTGCATTATGGAACGCGCCGAACACCACCATGCCGATGATGCCCAGGCGCAGCAGCAGCACGGTCAGCGGGCGCTTCTTGTTGTGGTTCACATAGCTCAGATTGGTCTCGGCCATGTAGTAGTACGCCATGATGGTGGTGAAGGCGAAGAAGAAGATGGCGATCGATACGAACGCCGAACCCCAGCCCGGCAGCACCGCTTCCACGCCGGCCTGCGCGTAGCCCGCGCCTTCCGGAATGCCGGCCAGGCCCTGGAAGATCGGCTCGGCGCCGGCCACGGGCGAGTACACGTTGTAGGTGCCGCTGGCCAGGATCAGGAACGCGGTGGCGGTACACACCATCATGGTGTCGAAGTAGATGGCGAAAGCCTGCACGTAACCCTGCTTGGCCGGGTGCGAGACTTCCGAGGCGGCTGCCGCGTGCGGGCCCGAGCCCTGGCCGGCTTCGTTGGCGTAGATGCCGCGCTTGATGCCCCACTCCACCGCCAGGCCCATCATCGCGCCGAACGCGGCGTGGGTGCCGAAGGCGCTCTTGAAGATGATGCCGAACATTTCCGGTACGCGGTCGTAGTTGATGATCATGATGACGATGGCCATCAGGATGAAGCCGGCGGCCATGAACGGCACCACCACTTCGGCGAAGTTGGCGATGCGCTTGACGCCGCCGAAGATCACCACGCCCAGCAGCAGCGCGACCACGATGCCGATGCCCAGCTTCAGCGCCTGCACCGATTCCATGCCGAAGGCCTGGCCATCGAGCGGGCCGCACAGTGCGGTGCCACGGCAGGCGTTGATGATGCTGTCGGCAATGGCGTTGGCCTGCACGCCCGGCATCAGGAAGCCGGCGGCGATGATCGTGGCGATGGCAAAGGCCAGCGCGTACCACTTCAGGCCCATGGCCTTTTCGATGTAGTACGCCGGGCCACCGCGGTAGCGGCCTTCGGCGTCCTTGGTCTTGTAGATCTGCGCCAGGGTGCATTCCACGTACGACGTGGACGCGCCAAGGAAGCCCATCACCCACATCCAGAAGATGGCACCGGGGCCGCCGAAGGCGATGGCGGTGGCCACGCCGGCGATGTTGCCGATGCCCATGCGGCCGGCCATCGACATGGCCAGGGCCTGGAACGAGGACACGCCGGCGTCGGATTTCTCACCCTTGACGGTGAGGCGGCACATCTCGAAGAAGCCGCGGATCTGCATGAAGCGCGTGCGCAGGCTGAAGAACAGGCCGGCGGCCAGGCACATGAAGATCAGCGCCTTGCTCCAGATGATGCTGTTGATGAAATGTACGGTAGCTTCCACGCGCGCTCTCTCCAGTCGGCGGGTTGTAAGGACGTCCCGTCGGCTGGAAGGGACCGGTCGATTCTCCCTGATCGAAGGCCGCTGCGGTAGCGCTGTTTTGTAGAGCCGAGCCCATGCTCGGCTTGGGCCCCGAGGGCAGCCGAGCATGGGCTCGGCTCTACAGCGGCCAGCCCGCGTCTTCAGGGCAGCTGCGTGCGTACCCGGGCGAAGCGGCGCAGGTCGTGCAGGACGCCGCGCTTGTAGACCGCGCAGCGCTCCACGCCTTCTTCCTGGAAGCCGTTCTTCTCCAGCACCCGGGCCGAGCCGAGGTTGAAGTCGACCACGGTGGCCTACAGCCTGAACAGGCGCAGTTCGTCCATTACCCACGGTGCGAACTGGCCGACCACGCGGGTCATCACGCCCTGGCCCCAGTAGGCCTGGCCCAGCCAGTAACCCAGTTCGGCGGTATGCCCACGTTCGGCCACGCCCTGCTGGGCACCGACGCTGCCGCAGGCCTGGCCGTCCATCTCGATGGCCAGGTTCAGGGTGCCGGGGGCCAGCACGCGGCCCGCGAGGAAGGCCTCGCCATCCTCGCGCGTGTACGGGTACGGAAAGCGATCACGCAGGCCCCGCGACACTTCGGCGTCGTTGGCATGGCGCAGCAGCGATTCCAGATCATCCGGGCGCCAGGGGCGCAGCTGGAAGCCGTCGCCCCACGGCAGAGTGGTTGGATCAGGCATGGCCACCCACCGAGGGCGATTCCGCTTCCTGCTTCTCCAGTTCGCGCTTCACCGCTTCCGGCGAGCGGGTGTAAGGGGCCAGCCGCGCGTAGAACGCCGGCACCACGAACAGCGACAGGAAGGTGGACAGGGTGACGCCGAAGATGATCACGATGCCGATCGTGCCACGGCTGGCCGAACCCGGGCCACCGGCCACCACCAGCGGGATCGCGCCGACGACGGTGGCGATGGAGGTCATCAGGATCGGGCGCAGGCGCACCATCGCCGATTCGATGATCGCCTCGCGCACGGTTCTTCCGTCGTCGCGCAGCTGGTTGGCGAATTCGACGATGAGGATGCCGTTCTTCGCTGCCAGGCCGACCAGCATGACGATGCCGATCTGGCTGAACAGGTTCACCGTGCCCCCACTCACCCACAACCCGACCAACGCGCCGAGCACGCCCAGCGGCACGGTCAGCATGATGGTCAGCGGGTGGATGAAGCTCTCGAACTGCGCGGCCAGCACCAGGTAGACCACCAGCAGGGCCATCGCGAAGGTCAGCAGCACCGCGCCGCCAGCGCTCTGGTACTCGCGCGATTCACCCTTCCAGTTCACCTGCGCGTACTGCGGCAGCTCTTCGCGCGTGACCTGCTGCGCCCAGGCGATGGCCTCACCCAGCGGATAGCCCGGCGCCAGGCCGGCGCTGATGGTGATCGAACGCAGTCGGTTGAAGCGGTTCAGGGTGCCGGCCTCGGCCACTTCGCTCAGTGTGACCAGGTTGGACAGCGGCACCAGTTCGCCGGAGGTGGCGCGCACGCGGATCGCGGCCAGGTCGGCCGGGCTGGCACGGCCATCGCGACCGGCCTGCACCAGTACGTCGTATTCCTCGCCGTTGTCGACGAAGGTGGTGACACGGCGCGAACCCATCATGGTTTCCAGCGCCGAACCGATCGCGGTGACCGGCACGCCGAGGTCGGCCGCACGCTGGCGGTCGATGTTCACCCGCATCTGTGGCCGGGTTTCCTTGTAGTCCGAGTCCGGGCCGACCAGGCCGGGATTGTCGGCCATGCGCAGCAGAATGCGGTCGCGCCACTGCGCGATCTCGGCGTACTCCGGGCCACCCAGCACGATCTGGAACGGCTGCCCGCCACTGCGCACCAGGCCGCCACCCACCTGGGTGCGCACGCGCACGCCACGGATGGTGTCCAGCTCCTTCTGCAGTTCGTTGGCGACTTCCGGCGTGCCTTCGCTGCGCTGACGCCACGGCTGCAGGAACACGCTGACGCGGCCGGTGTGCATTTCCTCGCTGGCGCCGAAGCCGCCGGGCACGCGCGGGTTGGCGCGCACGATCGGCTTGTCCGCGCCCACGTGCGGCGCCAGCAGCGCTTCCACCTGCTGCACCTGCTGCACGGTGTAGTCGTAGCCGGCGCCTTCCGGTCCATCGATCATGATCTGGAACGAACCGCGGTCTTCGGCCGGCGCCAGTTCCGACGGCAGCACCTTGATCAGCAACCAGCTGGCCGCCAACGCAGCAACCATCACCAGCAGATAGATCCAGGTGCGATCCACATGATGATCGAGCACCCGCCCATAGGCACCCGCCAGGCGTTCCAGGTTGCGATTGATGAAGCCGTGCAGGCCGCGCGGTGCCTGCCCGGTATGCGGCTTGAGCAGCTTGGAGGCCATCATCGGCGTCAGTGTGAGCGCCACGAACGCCGACAGCGCCACTGCGGCGGCCAGCGCCACTGCCAGTTCGCGGAACAGGCGCCCGGTGTTGCCTTCCAGGAAACCGACCGGCAGGAACACCGCCACCAGCACGGCGGTGGTGGCGATCACCGCGAAGGCGACCTGCGCCGTACCCCGCTTGGAGGCCACCAGCGGCGGCTCGCCCAGGTCGATGCGGCGCTGCACGTTCTCCACCACCACGATCGCATCGTCCACCACCAGGCCGATGCACAGCACCAGAGCAAGCAGGGTCAGCAGGTTGATCGAGAAGTCGAACGCATACAGCGCGATGAACGCCGCGACCAGGCACACCGGTACCGTCACCGCCGGAATCAGTGCGGCGCGGAAACTGCCGAGGAACAGCCAGATCACCGCCAGCACCAGGATCATCGCTTCCACCAGCGTGGCGTAGACGCGGTCCACGGCGGCTTCGATGAAGGTGGTGTTGTCGAACGCAACGAAGATCTGCGTGCCCTTGGGCAGCGACAGCGCCACACGCTCGGCTTCGGCACGCGCAGTGCGCGCCACGTCCAGCGAGTTGGCGGTGGAGGTCTTGACGATGCCCAGGCCGATGCCCGGCTCACCGTTACTGCGGTAGTAAGCGCGGCGTTCGGCCGAGGCCAGCTCGATCTTCGCCACGTCGCCCATGCGCACCACGTAGCCATCGCGGCCCTTGCCCAGCGGGATGGTCGCGAAGTCTTCCGGCTTGATGTAGTTGCGCTCCACGCGCAGGGTGAAATCACGGTCGGTCGACTCGATGCGCCCGGCCGGCAGTTCCACGTTCTCGTTGCGCAGCGCGGTTTCCACGTCGCCGGTGGTCAGCCCGCGCGCGGCCAGCTGGTCACGGTCCAGCCAGATGCGCATTGCATAGCGCTGGCGGCCGCCGATGCGGACCTGGGCCACGCCGTCGAGGCTGGAGAAGCGGTCGACCACGTAGCGGTCGGCGTAGTCGCTCAGCTCCAGCGTGTCCATGGTCGAGGAGACCATGTTGAACCAGATGATCGGGTCGGCATCGCTTTCGACCTTGGCGATTTCCGGCGGCCGCGCTTCTTCCGGCATGCGGTCGGCGACACGGCTGACCGCGTCGCGCACGTCATTGGCCGCCGCTTCGATATCGCGGTTGGAGGTGAACTCGATGCTGACCTGCGAGCGGCCGTTGGTGCTGCGCGCGTTGATCGTATCGATGCCTTCGATGCCGGCCAGCGCATCTTCCAGCACCTGGGTGATGCGGCTTTCGATGACCGCTGCCGAGGCGCCGGTGTAGTCCACCGACACCGAGACGATCGGCGGATCGATGGCCGGCAGCTCACGCAGGGTCAGGCGGGTGAAGGACATCACGCCCAGCACCAGCAGCAACAGGCTCATCACCACGGCGAACACCGGCCGCTGGATGGAGACGTCGGACAGCTTCATCCGCCGTGGCCCTCGGCCGCGACCGGTGCAGCGGCGTCAGCTGGCTTTGCACCGCTGGCCGGTGCCGCATCCTTGGCCGCGACCTTCAGGCCTGGGCGCAGCTTGCCGGTGCCATCGACCACGATGCGCTGACCGGCTTCCAGGCCTTGCTTGATCTCAACCACGCCGGCGCGGCGCGCACCGGTCACCACGTCCACGCGCTCGACGCTGTCGTCGCTCTTGATGCGGTACACGAACGTGTCGCGGCCCACCTGCACCACGGCGATTTCCGGCACCACCAGCGCCGGACGCTCGGGGCGGAACAGGCGCACGTCCAGCAGCATGCCCGGGCGCAGCGCGTGGTCGCTGTTGGCGAAATCGCCGCGCACGGTCACCGCACGGGTCGCCGGGTCGATGCGTGCGTCGATGGTGCTGACCACGCCCTCGAAGGTGCGGCCCGGCCACGCCACGCTGGTGGCGCTGACCTTGTCACCGACGCCCAGCGCGGCCAGTTCCACTTCCGGCACCTGGAAATCGATGTGCATGTGCTCGATGTCGTCGAGCGTGGCGATCACCGTGGTCGGCGTCAGCAGCGTGCCCGGGCTGACCTGGCGGATACCCAGGACCCCAGCGAACGGCGCACGCACGCGGCGGTCGCCGATATCCGCCTGCATCTGCGCCACACGCGCCTCGGCGGCATCACGGATCGACTTCTGCGTATCCAGCGTGGCGCTGGACACCAACCGCTGGGAGGCCAGCTCGCGCTGGCGCTTGTACAGCTGGTCGGCCTCGTGGAAGGTGGCCTGCGCCTGCACCAGCGCAGCCTCCTGGGCCTGGCCGCGCAGGGTCACGATCGGTGCGCCGGCGGCGATGTGCTGGCCGCTTTCGAAGTGCACCTTCTCGACGATCTCGCTGACCTTGGCGGTGACGCTGATCGACTCGCGCGCCTTGGCCGTGCCCAGTGCCTGCAGGGTGTCGTTCCACTGCGTAGGCTGCACCACCTGCGCCGTCACCGGCACTGCTTCGCCCTGCCGACGCACGGCGGCCTCCTGTTTGCCTGCGCACCCGGCCAGCACGGCCAGGCTGAGGCCAAGGGCCAGGGTCGAAGCGATACGAGCCAACATGAATGGTCCTGATTGATCCACGGCCGCCGAGTGTAGGCAAGGGCCCGCAAAAGCGGTATGTGCCAAGCGTTTACCAGCGTGGAACCAGTGCCGTGATAGCGCCCTGAATCCGTTCCGTGCAAGGCGGGTCGTGGCGATGTCGGCGTGTGTCGAGGTGTATCCAGCCGCGCAACGCAGGCGTTGCCATCGTAGAGTCGAAGCTGCCCGGCAGAGGGCGTCGGGCGGGGACGGATCCTGGCGGGGATCCGGCCCCGGTTTTTTTACACCCGGCGGATCAATACCGGTAGTTCACCTTCATCCACAGGCTGCGGCCCGGCTCGTTGATGCGCACCGGATCGGCCGGGAAGCCGAAATCGGCGCTGCCGGCCAGGTTCAGATGCTCGCTGTAGGCACGGTCGAACAGATTGTCGACACCCGCGCTGAGCTGCAGCTGCGAACTGAAGCGGTAGGCCGCATTGAGCGCGAAGGTGGCGAAGCCGGCACTCGGCCCCAGGTCCTGCGCAACCACATTGCCTTGGCCATCGGCGACACGATGCTGGTGGGTCACCGCGCGCAGCAGCGTACCGGCACTCCAGCGCTCGCCTTCCCAGTTCGCGCTCAGGCGTGCTTCCAGCGGCGGCATCTGCGGCAGCGGACGCTGCTGGTCGCGGTTCTCGCCCCAGGCATAGGCCAGCGTACCGCCCAGCTTCCATTGTTCGGCCAGGCTCACCTCCAGACCGGCTTCGGCACCGGCGATGCGCGCATCGACGTTGCTGGCCTGGCTCATGCCCATCATGCCGCTGCCGTGGTAGGTGAACAGGATGTAGTCCTGGATCTGCCCGGCGTACGCCGAAACCCACGCCTGCACGCGCGGTCCCTTGTACTGCAGGCCGACGTCGAGCTGGGTGGTGCGTTCGGGCTGCACGCCGGTGAACGCGTTCACCGCGCCGGCCGGGCCATGGTTGGGCGAGAACAGCTCCCAGTAGTCGGGCATGCGCTCACTGTGGCCGAGACCGGCATACCAGGTCAGACCGTCGGCCAGGTCCTGCTCGTAGCGCAGGAAACCGCTGCCGAGCCATTCCTTGCGGCGCTGGCCCGCAGTCGGATTGGGCATGTTCCCCATCATGCCGCGGATCGATTGCCGCTCATCGCGCACGCTGGCGCGGTCAATGCGCAGGCCACTGACCCAGCGCTGGTCGGTGCCGGCGCCCAGGGTCAACTCGGTGAACACGCCATAGCGGCGGAAGTTGGCATCGGTCTCCCAGGCGGCCTGTCGGTAGGTGTCGCGGCCCATGCCCATGCGGCCACGATGGCGGCTGTCCTCGCCATCCACACCGGCCACAAGCTGCACGTCCTGCCAGCGCCACTCGGAACTGACCCGGCCGCCCTGGGTACGGCGATCCACGTTCGACGCCATCGGCATCGGCATCATGCTGTGCGGGTTCGGCGTGCGCAGCGTGTAGTTGTCCATCACGTGGTCGGCCTCGTTGTAGTACACGTTGGCCTGCAACGTGTCCCACGCACCGGGAAGATTTCGTTTTTCGAAGCGCGCGGCATAGCTGGTGCGTTCGAACGCGGCACCGTCCATGCCGCGCCCGGCGTAACGCGCGATGGCATCACCGGCACCGGCGGAGATTTCCAGCAGCGTGTCGGCATCCGGCGTCCAGCCAACGGCCACGTCGCCATTCCACTTGCGCCACTTCGAGGGCACCACATCACCGTGGCCATCCTTGTAGTCGTCAGCTTCGGAACGGTTGCCGCTGGCGCGTACATAGCCGGTCGGATTGCCCAGGGTCAGGTCCAGCACCTGGTCGTTGCGGTTGCGCGAGCCAACCAGCGCACTGGCGTCCGCCCGCAGGCCAGGCTCCTCGAAGCGCGGCGTATCGCGTTCGAAGCGCACGGTGCCGGCCGAGGCACCGGCGCCCCAGCGCACGCTCTGCGGGCCCTTGATGATGGTCAACCGGTCGAAGCTCTCCGGCGCGATGTAGGACAGCGGATTGTCCATGCGCGATGGGCAGGCGCCGATCAGGTTGCCATCGTTGCTGAGGATGTTCAGGCGCGAACCGAACATGCCGCGCAGCACCGGGTCACCGTTGGTGCCACCGTTGCGGATGGCGGAGAAGCCGGGAACGGTCTTCAGGTAATCGGCGCCATCACTGGCGGGTACCGGCTGCCGCGGCAGGCGCGGATCGGTCACCCAGTGCAGTGGCGACGAGGGCGCGGCGGCGGTGACCACCATCGTGTCGAGGGTACGCGCCTCTTCGGCGGGCGCAGCGTGGGCCAGCGTTGCAGCCACGGCCAGGCCAAGGGCAACCGGCAGGCGCGCGCAAGCGCCCGCGGGGCGGGAAGTCATTTTCATCGGAACAGCTCCAAGGTACGCACGCGCGCACGGCGCCGGTCAGGCGTCGTGCGGCAGATTCGATAGGGACATCAGCGAACGATGGAGAAACGCGGCGGCCCACGCGCGGCATGCGCCGGCCAGCGCAGCGCGGGCAGAACCTGCTGAGACCACGGGAACACCAGGCGCGGCCGCCACAGCAGCGGTAACAGCAGCACCAGTACCGCCAGCCATGGCAGCAGGCGCATCGCCAGCACGCAGTATTCGCAGGCTTCGCCGTGCATGGCGTGGGGGTCGGGCGGACGGTCAGGCGCTACCGGCGAGGACCCGTGTTGATCGTGCCCGGCCATGGCCATGCCGTGCATGTCATGGCCCATGGCAGCGTGGTCCATGCCTGCCATCGCGACGTGCTCCATCGGCTGCGCCTGCAGCGCGCGACTGACCAGTGGCGCAAGCACCATCAGCAGCGTCGCCAGGACGGCGAGCTGGAGCAGAAGGCGCTGCGGGCGGGACAGGCGGGTCACCCCGCTAGTGTAGATGCGGGTCCAGGGTTGCTCGTGCGACGAACCGTCGCAGGAGGGGGTTTATCGGCAGGGCGTGCAGCCCTGCACCCGCTGCGAGCTGGAGCAACAGCAACAGCCGAAGCAAAAGCGGGCTTCCTGTGGGTAGGCGGGGTGGGTCCGGTTGCGGGGGACGCCGTAAATACGTCCATGTAGGCTCGGTCGCCGCATCCGTGCGGCTCACGCCCCCGCAACCGGACCCACCCCGCCTTCGACAGCTTCCCGCGATCTGCAGGAGATCCACGCCATGCGTGGATGAATCTCCATCGGAATCGAATATTTCGAATTGGAATCGAGAACCATCCACGCATGGCGTGGATCTACCGTGTCGACCAAGGTCGACACCTACCAACA